>CAJMRV010000123.1 GCA_905215795.1 uncultured bacterium
CCTCTAAGAAGGAAATCGAGTACTCCACCGACAACCCCTACCGCCCGTTCTGCTCCGAACGCTGCCGCCTGATCGACCTCGGTGAATGGTCCTCGAACGGCTACGTCATCGAGGGCAAGCCGGGCTCGGCGGATCCCAACGAACTCGAAGGCCTCGCCGAGGCGCAGCTCAACCGCGCCTCCGGAGAACTCCGCCGCTGACGCGGCCTCCCCATTCAGAACACGCCCGACGGCTCCGGCCGCCGGGCGTTTCTTCATCAACGGGTCCGAAACGGAACGCCTCCCCGCGTTTTGTCTTAGACTGACGTTTCACAAGCACGTCGCGCTCCGCCTTCCTGTTCGACAAATTGATAGGCGAAGCGAATTGACTACGGAATTGCATTAGTGTAAAACTATTGTACTTTCCGCTTGCCGACGTGCCGATGAAGGACGAGACCCCCGCCCTCATAAGAGCCCCCGCCTCTCCCCGTACGGAGAAGGCCGTCCAAGCGACACTCCTGCCCACCGGCCCCGAAGGCCGCGGGGCACATTGCAACGAAGGGATTTTTATGATCAAGCGCACGCTGCTCCTCTTTTCATTGATCCTGGGCCTCTCCCAGACCGTCTGGGCCAGGCCCTTCACCGTGGTGACCACGTTCACCATCATCCAGGACATCGCCCAGAACGTCGCCGGCGACGCCGCGCGCGTCGAGTCGATCACGAAGCCTGGCGCCGAAATCCACGACTACCAACCCACCCCGAAGGACATCGTCAAGGCCCAGAAGGCCGACCTCGTCCTCTGGAACGGCCTGAACCTCGAGCGCTGGTTCGAGAAGTTCTTCACGAACGTCAAGGACAAGCCCGCCGTCGTCATCACCGAGGGGATCGAACCCACCTCGATCTACGAGGGCGCCTACAAGGGCCTTCCGAACCCGCACGCCTGGATGTCCCCCAAGAACGCTCTCGTCTACATCGAGAACATCAGGAAGACCCTCGTCAAGTACGACCCCGCCAACGCCGAGACCTACAACCGCAATGCCGCGGCCTACGCCGCGAAGATCAAGGCCCTCGACGAACCGCTCCGTGAACGGCTCTCGCGCGTCCCCGCCTCCGAACGCTGGCTCGTCACGAGCGAAGGCGCCTTCTCCTACCTCGCCCGCGACTACGGCTTCAAGGAGCTCTACCTCTGGCCGATCAACGCCGACGAACAGGGCACGCCCCAGCAGGTGCGCCACGTGATCGACCGGGTCCGCGAACACCACATCCCGGTCGTCTTCAGCGAATCGACGGTTTCCGACAAACCCGCCCGCCAAGTGGCCAAGGAGACGGGTGCCGCTTACGGCGGCGTCCTCTTCGTGGACTCGCTCTCGACGAAGTCGGGCCCCGTGCCCACCTACATCGACCTGCTTGAAACGACGGTCGGCACCATCGCCAAGGGCTTCGGCCAGTAAGGAGGACGACCATGAACGCAAACCAAACGCGCGCCTCGCTCACCGCTGAAGGCCTCACCGTTCGCTACAGCAACGCGCACCTCGCCATCCACGACCTCTCCTTTTCGCTCGAGGACGGCACGATCTGCGCCCTGGTGGGCGTGAACGGCTCGGGAAAATCCACGCTCTTCAAGTGCATCATGGACCTCGTGCGTCCCCAGTCGGGCCACGTCGAGATCTGCGGCCTGCCTGTAAAGCAGGCCCTCAAGCGGAACCTCGTCGCCTACGTCCCGCAGGCCGAGGAGGTCGACTGGTCGTTCCCGGTCTCGGTGCACGACGTCGTCATGCAGGGCCGCTACGGCTTCATGAACTTCCTGCGCCGTCCCTCGGAGGCGGACCGCCGCGCCGTCGACGAGGCGATGAAGCGCCTCGAGGTGGACCACCTGGCCGGACGCCAGATCGGCGAACTCTCCGGAGGACAGAAGAAGCGCGTCTTCCTCGCCCGCGCCATCGCCCAGGAAAGCGTCGTGATCCTCCTCGACGAACCCTTCACCGGGGTCGACATCAAGACGGAGAACGCCATCATGGACCTGCTCAAGGAGCTGCGCTCCGAGGGCAAGCTGATCCTCGTCTCCACGCACAACCTCGGCACGATCCCGGACTACTGCGACCGCGTCGTGATGATCCACCGCACGGTCATCGCGGCGGGCCCCGTCGAGACCACCTACACACAGGAGAACCTCGAGAAGACCTTCAGCGGGGCGCTCCGCCACGTCAAGCTGAGCGGCTCCGACCTCCACGACGACGAGGACGACCGCGCCCTCACCGTGATCACCGACGACGAGCGGGCCGCCGTCTTCTACGGACGCGACAAGAACGAGCCGCCCCACAACGTGTGCCTGCTCAAGAACCGCAAGGAGGTCTGACGACGATGCTCGAACTCCTCCTCGAACCCCTCGGCTACGACTACATGGTCAAGGCGATCCTCGTGAGCGCCGCCGTGGGCGGCGTCTGCGCCTTCCTCTCCGGGTACCTCATGCTCAAGGGCTGGTCGCTCATCGGCGACGCGCTCTCGCACTCGGTCGTCCCCGGCGTGGCGGCCGCCTACGCCCTCTCGATCCCCTACGCCCTGGGCGCCTTCATCTCGGGCTTCCTCGCCGCCGTGTCGATCCTCTTCATCAAGTCGTTCACGCGCCTCAAAGAGGACGCGATCATCGGCTTCATCTTCACGACCTTCCTGGCGCTCGGCCTCTTCATCATCTCGCTCAACCCCACGAGCATCCGGATCAACGCGATCATCTTCGGCAACATCCTCGGCATCGCCGACTCGGACCTCCACCAGGTGATGATCATCGCGGGCGTCTCGCTCCTCGTGCTCCTTGCGATCTGGAAGGACCTCCTCCTCGTCTTCTTCGACGAAACCCAGGCCCGCGCGGTCGGACTGCGCCCGATCGTCTACCACGTCGTCTTCTTCACGCTTTTGAGCGCCTCGATCGTGGCGGCCCTGCAGACCGTCGGCGCCATCCTCGTGATCGCCATGGTGGTCACCCCGGGCGCGACGGCCTACCTGCTCACCGACCGCTTCAACCGCCTCGTGGGGATCTCCGTCGCCCTGGGCGTGACGAGCGCCGCCCTCGGGAGCTACCTCTCGTACTTCATCAACGGCGCCACGGGCGGCGTGATCGTGTGCCTGGAAACCTTCTTCTTCACGCTCGCCTTCCTCTTCTCGCCCAAGTACGGCCTCGTCCGCCAGTGGCGGCTGGCCCGAGCGCACTCGAGCAGGGAGGCCCTGCGATGATGGAATCCCTTCTCAACGCCTGGGAATGGCTCGCCGAGCCCCTCTCCTTCCCCTTCATGCAGAACGCCCTCGTGACGGCGCTCATGATCGCCGCGGTCTGCGCCGTGCTCTCCTGCTACCTCGTCCTCAAGGGCTGGTCCCTGATGGGCGACGCCATGAGCCACGCCGTGCTCCCCGGCGTCGTCTTCGCGTACCTCCTGGGGCTCCCGCTTTCAGCGGGCGCCTTCGCCGCCGGCCTCTTCTGCGCGGGATCCGTGGGCTACATCAAGAGCCGCTCGAGGATCAAGGAGGACACCGTCATGGGGATCGTCTTCTCGGGGATGTTCGCCTTCGGCCTGGTGCTCTTCAGCAAGGTCGAGACGGACCAGCACCTCATGCACATCCTCTTCGGGGACCTCCTCGGCATCAGCCACGCCGACATGGTCGGCTTCGGCGCTGCAGCGGCCTTCATCCTCGCCGTGGTCATCCTCAAGAGGAAGGACCTGCTGCTCTACGCCTTCGACCCGACGCAGGCCAAGGTGGCCGGTCTGAACACCACGGTGCTCCGCTACGGTCTGCTCTCGCTCCTGACGCTCGCCATCGTGGGCGCCATGCAGATCGTGGGCATCCTCCTCGTGATGGCCATGCTGATCGCCCCGGGGATCACCGCCCAGGTGCTCACGCGCCGGTTCCCCTCGATGATGGCCGTCTCGGTCGCCGTGGCGATCGGCTCGACGTTCATCGGGGTGCTCGCGAGCTACCACCTCGACAGCGCGCCGGGCGCCACGATCGTGCTCGTGCAGGCGCTCGTCTTCACGACGGCCGTTGCCTTCACGAAGCTGAGGGAGCGCCGCATCACCCGCCTGGCCCCGGGCGGAGCGCCCGCCGGCGCCTGAATCCCGGCGCATCCACGTTGACCACGAAGTACATGGCCCCGGTCCTCATGAAGAGGCCGGGGCCATGTGCATTTACGCGTGTTCAGTCTTCAGTCGGAGCCATCAGGGCTTCACGCCGTGGGCGCCCTTGTCCTGCCAGAGTTCGAGCTCGCTTGCGGGCACGTCCTTGACGTAGACGGGGAGCAGCGGCTCTCCATCCCTGAGGACCGCCTCGAAGTGGACGGGATCGACGATGATAAAGTCGTAGCCCATCGCAACGGCCTTGAGTGCGTCGTCGAAGGTTTCGGCACGCGCGCCGACGAAGCGGTAGCGGCGGTCACGCACGATCGTGCCCCGGTGTCCCTCGAGCGAGAGGGTGAGGATGTCGGTGCTGTCCTCCCACACGTCGGGAAGGTCCACGCGGGCGATGATCGGTTCGGAAGCGAGCAGGAGGAGGCCGGGCGTACGCTCCCCGGGAGCGAAGAAGCCCAGGGCCTGGCCCTCGCGGGCGCGCGGTTCGTTCCTGAAGACGCGAGCGCGTCGGAAATGCAGGCGCACGTCGCCGTGCTCGTAGTGGTGTTCGAGCACGAACCAGGGGAACGACTCGACGAGCTCGATGCCGAGCTCCTCATCGAGTTCGCGGGCGAGCGCCTCATGGACCGTCTCGCCTTCCTCGACCTTGCCGCCCGGGAATTCCCAGTAGCCCGCATAGGGCTTGCCCTCGGGGCGGGAATTCAAAAGCACGCGGCCGTCCTCTCGCACGAGGACGCCGACGGCGACGTCAATCCATTTCACAGTCATAAGCACTCCTTGGGAATGGTGGGTTTCCGTACTTCCATATTACGCCGTGGCACGTTTTTTGTCAGACGCGGTGCATCATCGAGAAGGGACCGCGCCTCAGGTCGACCGAAAGCACGGCGCCGCCCTCGAGGAACGTCCCGAAGGCGCCGGCAAACGACGGGAAGGCGGCCGGGCTCCCCTTGTCGAGAAGCGTCGTCCCGCCCAGACGAACGTCCGTCTCGGAGGGGTCGAAGGCGGTCGGGCCGCCCGAAGCGAGTGAGGCGCAGAGTCCCGCGGCGAAGTCCTCCGGTGCAAGGTCCCGCCCGAAGGCGGCGGCTTCGGCGACCCAGTCGGCCGTGCGCCGTGCGGCGGCGGTCCACTCCCCGGGGGTGTCGGCGTGGAGCACCTCCACCTTGATGCGGCGCCCCCGCCGGAGTGCGGCCTCCTCGAGGAGCTGGTCGACGAGGAGCCCCCAGCCCGTCTCGAGCGACCGGGCCATGAGGCGTTCGGCCTCTTCACCTTCGTTTTGGTCCGTCCCCAGCGCGGCGCAGACGAGCTGGTCGGAGGGCATGGCCACGCCCATGGCGTCGAGACCGGCGAAGA
>CAJMRV010000124.1 GCA_905215795.1 uncultured bacterium
CATCGTCCTTGGCACCAGCTCCGGCATTGTCCTTGCCGCTGTCATCGTCCTTGGCGCCAGCTCCGGCATTGTCCTTGCCGCTGTCATCGTCCTTGGAATCGTCCTTGTCTTCTTCATCGACCTTGGGTTCGTCGTTGTCCTCGGCCTTGAAGTCGCCCTTGTCTTCGGCGGTGTCGGTGTTAGCGTCGACCTTTTTGTCGTCAGTGCTTTCGGTCTTGGCCTGGGTTTCTTCCTGAATGTTGTTATCTTGTGCCGCTTCAGTGCTAACGACAGAGTCGTCGACTGATGCGGGGGCGGCTGGGGTGGTGGCATTGGCCGACATGGCGAAGGCCGAGGCGAAGGCGAAGGCCAGGATGGCGGAGCATTTCGTCCGCTTGAACTGAGGCTGATTCTGCATTGGTTTCTCCGTGTTCAAGAGTGTTTCTAGATTATGGTTGTGCATACAAAACACAAGTTGTGCTGTTTCCTAGTCTCAGTAGCTTGCTATTTGCAAAGACTAGTCTTTTATTGTGAAGAATTAAATCTTACATCCAGTCTTCGCTTTGGTCCACACAAGGGAATTGTCATAATGCAAGATCTGCACTATGGATTTCCCTTAGTGACTCCTTGCGCCGCAGTTTCATCCGTGGGTTGCTAAACTCTCTGCACCGGGCGCCGCCTACGGGCGTGGGCGTCCATCAGAAGAATCAAAAAAGGAAAAGGAGCACCATGCACAAGAATCAAGTCCGGCGGGCCGACCGCTGGAGCTGCGGCGACCATGTATTCACCTTCGGTCCCGGCGAGACGCTCGTCATGGGGATTCTCAACGTGACCCCCGACTCGTTCTCCGACGGCGGCACCCACAACGGGTTCTCCGAGGCGCTCGAATGGGCGCGCAGGATGCGCGACGAAGGCGCCGACATCATCGACGTGGGCGGCGAGTCCACCCGTCCCGGTTTCGACGAAGAGGGCGTCACCCTCGAGGAGGAGCGCCGCCGCGTGCTTCCCGTCGTCGAGGCCCTGGTCAAGGAGGGCTTCATCGTCAGCGTGGACACGAGCAAGCCCGAGATGATGACCGACGTGGCCGCCCTGGGCGCGCACATCATCAACGACATCCGCGGCTTCACCGTGCCGGGCGCCCTCGAGGCGGCCGCCGCCACGAAGTGCGGCCTCGTCGTGATGCACCGCGAGGGCGAACCCCACCACTACGACGACCTCCATGCCGAGGTCGAGGCCTTCCTGCGCGAGCAGACCGTGCGCCTCGAGGCGCTCGGCGTGGACCCCTCCAGGATCTGCTGGGACCCGGGCTTCGGGTTCGGCAAGACCGTCGTCGAGAACTTCTCCCTCGTGAAGGCCACCGACCGCTACACGGCCTCCGGCTATCCCTTCCTGATGGGACTCTCCCGCAAACGCGCCATCGGCGCCGCCACGGGCGTGGGCGCGGCCCGCGACCGCGTGCAGGGCTCCGTCGCGGGCGCCCTGATTTCGGCGGAGCGAGGCGCCCACGTGGTGCGCGTGCACGACGTCGAACCGACCGTCCAGGCGCTCGCCGTGTGGCGCGAGGTCGCCAAGGCGCCTTGATTCGGCGGCGTTTCCGCTGCATCATGGGTACAACACACATTCTTTGAGGAAACACCATCATGGCACGACGTTATTTCGGGACCGACGGGGTGCGCGGACGCGTGGGCGTCCCCCCGATCACGCCCGACTTCGTTCTCAAGCTCGGCCAGGCCGCCGGGCGCGTCTTTAACCGCGAGGCTCTCGGTGGACGCGCCAAGGTCCTCATCGGCAAGGACACCCGCATCTCGGGCTACCTCCTCGAGGCCGCCCTCGAGGCGGGCCTCTCCTCGAGCGGCTGCGACATTGTCCTCTGCGGACCGATCCCGACCCCGGCGGTCGCGTACCTCACGCGCGCCCTGCGTCTGGATGCCGGCATCGTCATCTCGGCGAGCCACAACCCCTTCGAGGACAACGGCATCAAGTTCTTCTCCGCGGGGGGACGCAAGCTCCCCGACGGCATCGAGGAGGCCATCGAGGCCGAACTCGACCGCGGCTTCGAGTGCGTTGCCTCGGAACACCTCGGCAAGGCCGTCCGCCTGAAAGACGCCGCCGGCCGCTACATTGAATTCTGCAAGTCCACGGTGAGCAGCTCCGTGGACCTCAAGGGCATGCGCGTGCTCGTGGACTGCGCCAACGGCGCCGCCTACGGGGTCGCGCCCAAGGTCTTCCACGAACTCGGCGCCGAAGTGGTCGAGGTGGGCACCAGCCCCGACGGCCTCAACATCAACCGCGGCGTGGGCGCCACCCACACCGAACACTTAAGCGAATGGGTCCGTGAGAACGGATGCGACGTCGGTGTCAGCCTCGACGGCGACGCCGACCGCCTGATCATGGCCGACGCCGAGGGACGCGTCTACAACGGCGACGAACTCCTCTACGTGATGGTCAAGGACCGTCTCGCCGGGGGCTCTCCCGTTGAGGGCGTCGTGGGCACGCTCATGACGAACTTCGGCCTGGAGAAGCGCTTCCGCGACATGGGCTTGGGCTTCATGAGGGCCAAGGTGGGCGACCGCTACGTGCTCGAAGGGCTCATCGAGAAGGGCTGGATCTTCGGGGGCGAGGGCTCGGGCCACCTGATCGTGCTCGACAAGCAGAGCACGGGCGACGGCATCGTGAGCGCGCTCCAGGTCCTCTCGGCCATGCGCCGCAGCGGCCGAACGCTCGCCGAACTCACCGCCGACCTCGAGATGATGCCCCAGAGCCTCGTCAACGTGCGTCTCGCCCCGGGCTGCGACTGGCTCGAGGCGAAGGCCTTCGAGCGCGAGGTCGAGGCCGTCCGCGCCGAACTCGGCGATGCGGGCCGCGTGCTGATCCGCCCCTCGGGGACGGAGCCGCTCCTGCGCATCATGGTCGAGTGCGCCGATGCCGCCTGTGCGGCCGCCCTGGCGGAGCGCCTCGCAGGCGTCCTCCGTTCGGAACTCGTGTAAACTTGAATCCAACGCCGTCCTCCCGGACCACATGTGGGCGGACGGCGAGACCATCCACAACCAACGAATAAAAAGGACAAGATAAAAATGGCCAAGAAGGAAGAAAACAAGGAAGTCGAAGCCCCCGCCAAGGAGGCCGCCAAACCCGAACAGCCCAAGGGCCCGTTCGTCCACCAGCTCAAGGTCTACCTCGTGGGCGGCCAGGAGTTCACGATCAACGAGGTGAGCAACTCCCCGGAGATGCCCAACAACGTCATCGCCTTCGTGAATGCCTGGCGTGAAAAGAAGGACGTCTGGCACAGCCCCAACAACGACCCGCGCTTCGGCGTGCGCGTCAAGGACGTCTCCCTCTACGAATACCGCGTCGGCGTCCCCGCCCCGCAGGAAGCCAAGCCTGAAGAGGCCGCTCCCGAAGCGAAGAAGGCGGAGAAGAAGGCCGACAAGAAGGAAGCCAAGTAAGCGCTCCCTCCTCTGTCAACCGCCGGTGGGGCGCAGGCTCGCCCCGGCCGGTCTTTCCTAACGAGAACCAGTCATCATGAAACAAGTCATTGCGGTGATCAAACCCTTCAAGCTCGACGAAGTGCGAGAGGCGCTCGCCGACGTGGGCATCACGGGCCTGACGGTGACCGAAGTCAAGGGCTTCGGCCGTCAGAAGGGCCATACGGAACTTTATCGGGGCGCCGAGTACGTCGTCGATTTCCTTCCCAAGCTCAAGATCGAGACCGTGGTCCCCGACGAGCTCGTCGACCGCTCGATCGAGGCGATCCGCGAGGCGGCCTTCACCGGCAAGATCGGCGACGGCAAGATCTTCGTGATGAACGTCGAACAGGTGGTGCGCATCCGCACCGGCGAGTCCGGCGAGGCGGCCCTCTGAGCCGCCGGGTCTCTTGAAAAGGAAGCGGCCGGCCTCCGGGCCGGCATGATGGGAGTCCCCCTCCGTTTGGAAGGGGACTCTTTTTTTCCGCCCGCAACCGACGGGCATGAAAAAGGGCGGGCCGGTTCACACCGGTCCGCCCGATTGCTTCAGGTCATTCCTCCGGATTCATCTCCGGGGCACGTTCCCTCAGACGACGTCGTCGAACTTCCTCACGTGGAGCAGGATCGTGATCGCGCCCATGTCGTCGGTGTGGCTGTAGGCCATCACGCCGGGGGCCTGCTTGATCCAGCGGGGCACGAGCACCGAGAGGCGCCCGGCGCCCGAGAAGCCGCGGCCGTGGATCACGGCCACGCAGCGGCGCTGCTGTTCGACCGAGCGCACGAGGAACGCGGCGAGGGCGTCGCGTGCCTTGTCCACGGTGAAGCCGTGCAGGTCAAGCGTGTCCGAGACGGGCCATTCGCCGCGCACGAGCTTGACGCCCAGGTCGGGCGAGAGTCCCTGCTTGTAGTAACCGCTGCGGCGGTCCTCGATGAAGTTGGTCGCGTCGAGTTCGTCGGAGAGGGCGAGCCTCGTGGGCTCGACCGGGGCGAGGTCTTCGAAGCGCTTCTTCGGGACGGGTTTGGGGCGGCCGACGTCGGCGCGTTCGTCCGCGTCGAGGGGGCGCACCCCCATGCTCGCCATCGCCTGGGCGAACTGTCCGGCGTCCTTTTCACGGCGGATCTTCTCGGCCTTCTGCCTGGCTTGTTCGCGGCGGCGTTTCTCGCCTTCCTCCTTGATGGTGTCGCGCACCTGCTTGAGGGCGGCGAGGCTGTTGAGAGTCTGTGCCATTGTGGGTATGAATCCTCCTTGAATCAGGCGTGTTTGTGTTCGAGGGCCTCGAGGTAGCGCTGGGCGTCGAGGGCGGCCATGCAGCCCGTGGCGGCCGAGGTGACGGCCTGGCGGTAGATCGGGTCCTGCACGTCGCCGGCGGCGAAGACGCCTTCGACGCTCGTGGCGGTGGCGTTCTCGGCGCCGGTGCCGCGCGTGACGATGTAGCCCTTGTCGAGTTCGAGCTGGCCTTCAAAGAGCGAGGTGTTCGGACGGTGGCCGATCGCGATGAAGAGGCCCTTGAGTCCGAGCGTCTTCTCGCCGCCCTTGGCGTCGGCGAGGCGCACTCCCGTGACGCCCTTGTCGTCGCCGAGCACTTCGGCGACCGTGCTGTCCAGTTCGAGCGAGATGCGGCCCGCTTCGACGGCCTCCATGAGCTGGTCGACGAGGATCGGCTCGGCGCGGAACGTCGAGCGGCGGTGGATCAGCGTGACGTGGCGGGCGATGTTCGAGAGGTACAGGGCCTCCTCGACCGCGGCGTTGCCGCCGCCGACCACGGCGACGTCCTCGCCCTTGTAGAAGAAGCCGTCGCAGGTGGCGCAGCCCGAGACGCCGCGGCCCTTGTAGCGTTCCTCGCTTTCAAGGCCGAGGTACATGGCGCTCGCGCCCGTGGCGATGATCAGGGCGTCGGCCTCGTAGGTCGAGCCCATGTCGGTTTCAAGGCGGAACGGACGCACGGAGAGGT
>CAJMRV010000125.1 GCA_905215795.1 uncultured bacterium
GGATCGACGGAAGCGCCCGGGACGCCCTCGACGGGCCCGTCCCCGATCATGCCGGTTCCCTCAATCATGTCGGTGTTCGTTGGTGCTTTGCTCATGATTCCTTCGTTCCTTCTTCTTCGTCCCCGCCTCGGAGGACGCCTTTTCCGTCGGGTTGTCGTTGATGATGGATGAATGTCCGCAAATCCGGACGCGTGGATGCGCAAGACGGCGGCACCCCGTGTCGGGAGCGGCCGCCGCCTCATTTTTGTGCCGGGGCTTCAGTCGGATGGAGTCCGGGAACTCCCCGCTCAGGCCTTCACCGCCTTGTCCGCTTTTTCAGCCTTGCCGGCCTTCGCGCTCTTTTCCGTCTTCACGGCCTTTTCAGCCTCGACGGCGTCGGCGGCCTTCGCGGCCTCCACTTCGACGAAGCGGCCGTAGGCGGCGAGCTTCTCGGCGCGGCGACGCAGGAGCTCCTCGACGGGGAGCTTCGAGAGGCGGCGCACGGAATCGACGAGCGCCTTCCTCAGGGAGATGCCCATCAGTTCGGGATCGCGGTGGGCGCCCCCGATCGGCTCGCTGATCACGCGGTCGACGAGGCCGAGCGACTTGAGGTCCTTTGCGGTGAGCTTCAGGGCCGCGGCGGCCTTCGGGGCCTCGGCGGCGTCCTTCCAGAGGATCGACGCGCAGCCCTCCGGAGAGATCACGCAGTAGGTCGAGTACTCGAGCATGAGGAGCTCGTCGCACACGCCGAGCGCGAGCGCGCCGCCCGAACCGCCCTCGCCGATCACGCAGGAGACGACGGGCACGCGCAGGCGGCACATCTCGAGGATGTTCCGGCCGATGGCCTCGCCCTGGCCGCGCTCCTCGGCGTCGATGCCGGGATAGGCGCCTGGGGTGTCGATGAAGGTGATCACGGGCAGGCCGAAGCGTTCGGCGAGCTTCATGAGGCGAAGGGCCTTCCTGTAGCCCTCGGGACGCGGCATGCCGAAGTTGCGGCGGGTGCGTTCCTTGAGGTCGCGCCCCTTCTGATGGCCGATCACCATGACGTTCATGTCGGCGATGCGGGCGAGACCGCCCACGATCGCCTCGTCGTCCGCGAAGAGGCGGTCGCCGTGGAGTTCATGGAAGTCCGTGAAGGCGGCGGCGAGGTAGTCGAGCGTGTAGGGACGCGCCGGATGGCGCGCCACGAGGCTCGCCTGCCACGGCGTGAGGTCGGCGTAGAGCTTCTTGAGGCGTTCGACCGCCTTCACCTCGAGCCGTTCGATCTCCTCGTCGATGCTCACGTCGTGGCCGCCGGCGGCCTCTTCCGAGCTCTTGAGTTCCTCGATCTTGGTCTCGAGCGACTCCACGTCGCGTTCGAAGTCCAGAAATACACGTTTGCTCATTGATTCGTTCCCTAGTGTTTTCCTAGTGTGTTTCCGATGTTCTGTTCTTTATTGAGGCTGATGTATGCGCTCCGTGCGCTCAGTCCTGCAGACGGCGCCAGGTCGTGCCCTGGGGACCGTCGAGGAGTTCGATGCCCTCGGCGGCGAGCGCATTACGGATCTCGTCGGCGCGCGCGAAGTCGCGGGCGGCCTTCGCCTCGCGGCGTTCGGCGATCAGGACCTCGATCCTCTCGGCGTCGGCGGCGGAGGCGCCGCCCTTGAGGAAGGCCTCGGGGTCGCGCTGGAGGATGTTGAGGACGGCGCCGAGGCCCTTCAGCTGACGGGCCAGCTCGGGGCTCTTCGTGCGGTTGAGTTCGGCGGCGAGCTCGAAGAGGACCGACACGGCGAGCGGCGTGTTGAAGTCGTCGTCCATGGCGGCCTTGAAGCGGGCGGCGAACGTTTCGTTCCAGTCGACGGGACCGTCGGCCGGCTCGACGCCCTCGAGGGCGCCGTAGAAGCGCACGAGCGCCTTGTGGGCTTCCTCAATGAGGCCCGAGGAGAACGCGATCGCGCTCCTGTAGTGGCTCCTCAAAAGGAAGAAGCGGAGCACCTCGGCGCCGTTCCCGTCGCCGTAGGTCTCGTTGGTTTCCTTCAGGGCGTCGCGGATCGTCCAGAAGTTCCCGAGCGACTTGCTCATCTTCTCCTCGGTGCCGTCGGCGTTTCGGACGCGGAGAGCGCCCGAGTGCATCCACACCTTGGCGAAGGGCTTGCCGGTGGCGCCCTCGCTCTGGGCGATTTCATTTTCGTGGTGCGGGAACTTCAGGTCGGGACCGCCGCCGTGGATGTCGAAGGTCTCGCCGAGGAGCTTGCAGCTCATGGCCGAGCACTCGATGTGCCAGCCGGGACGGCCAGGACCCCACTTGGAGTCCCAGGAGGGTTCGCCGGGCTTGGCCTTCTTCCAGAGCACGAAGTCGAGCGGGTCGCGCTTGGCTTCGTTCGCCTCGACGCGGGCGCCCGAGACCATGTCGTCGAGCGTGCGTCCGGAGAGCTTGCCGTAGCCCTCGAACTTCCTCACGGCGAAGTCGACGTCGCCGTCGGCGGCCTGGTAGGCGAGGCCCTTTTCTTCGAGCTTTTCAACAAGGCCCAGCATCTCGGGGATGTATTCGGTGGCGCGGGGCTCCTCGGTCGGGGCGAGGCAGCCCAGCGAGATCATGTCCTCCTGCATGGCGCGGGCGAATTCACCCGAGAGCGCCTCGCAGGTGACGCCGCGTTCGGCGGCGCGCCGGATGATCTTGTCGTCGACGTCGGTGATGTTCCTCACGAACGTGACGCGGTTGCCCGAGGCCTCGAGCCAGCGGCGCACGACGTCGAAGGCGACGAAGGTGCGGCCATGGCCGATGTGGCAGTAGTCGTAGACGGTGACGCCGCAGACGTACATGCGGACGTGGTTCGGTTCGAGGGGGGCGAAGGGCTCGACCTCGCGGGAGAGGGAGGAGTAAATCGAAAGGGTCATCGTTTCTGGTCGGACGGATGTTCTTGGATCGGGCGGTCGGCCGGCCGGGGGGGGACGCTTCGTCCTTGGTATGGCCCCCGGCGCCTTCCGGCGCTTATTGCATCCCCGTATTGTAGCAGGTGGAGGCCACGGGAAAGCCCGTCCGGCGGGGTTCCTGCGCGCCCCGGGGCGGCGGGTGCGGGAGGACGCGCGGGACGGACGCGCCCTCCGAGACGTCTTGATACACTCGGGCGCCTTTTCCGACGGGGTTTTGAAGGGCCGTTCAGGGGTATACTCTCCTCGGTCGTGCGGCGGGCTCGAAGAAGGCGCCGCACGCCTATATAATCCCAGAGGCGGCCCGTGGCCCAGCGCCCGCCGCCCGAAACGAAAAGACAAGCCCGCAACCCCTCGAAAAGAGAACGGAACCGAAGACATGCTCCCCATCCGCGTCCGAATCCTCCCCTTCCTCTGCACCGCCGCCCTCGCCGGCGCGCTCCTCTGCCCGGCCGCCCAGGCCGCCAAGCAGGCCTCGTTCTTCAGCGACACGCCGAGCGCCGAGCAGCAGCGGATCGAACACCTGATCGAGGCGAAGGCCTACAAGGACGCGCTCGCCGCGCTCGACAAGGACATCGCCCTCGAACCCAAGAACCTCAACTTCCGGTTCACGCGCACCGTGGTCCTCGACAAGATGGGCCGCAAGGCCGACGCCGCCAAGGGCCTCGAGGAGATCATCGCGAAGTACCCCGAAGTGGCGGACCCCTACAACAACCTCGCCGTGCTGAGGGCCGCCGAGGGCCGCATCGAGGAGGCGAAGAAGCTCCTCGACAAGGCGCTCCTGATCAAGCCTGAGTTCGCGCTCGCGAGGAAGAACCTCGGGGACCTCTATCTGTACCAGGCGCTCGACGCGTACCGCGCCGCGGCACCCGAACTGCCCTACAACACCACGCTCCAGAAGCGTCTGAAGACGCTCGAGCAGCTCGTCGCCCCGAAGACCACGGGCACCGACAAGAAGCCGAAGAACAACTGAAAGCAGGAGAACCAATCATGAAACGACGCACCCTCATCCTCGCCGCCGCCGGCGCCGCCGCGCTCGCCCAGGGCGCCCCCGCGCTCGCCGCCGTCGAGGCGAACCCGAAGTTCCTCGTGACGACCAACATGGGTTCCTTTGAGATCCAGCTCACCCCGAAGCGCGCCCCTGAGACGTGCGCCAACTTCGAGCGCTACGTCAAGGAGGGCTTCTTCGACAAGACGGTCTTCCACCGCGTGATCGCCGGCTTCATGATCCAGGGCGGCGGATTCACGGCCGACCTCCACCAGAAGCCCACCCACGCGCCCGTCAAGAACGAGGCCCGAGGCGGACTCTGGAACGACAAGTACACGATCGCCATGGCCCGCACGAGCGACCCGCACTCCGCGACGAGCCAGTTCTTCATCAACGTCGCCGACAACCACTTCCTCGACCAGAGGAACTCCCGCGACGGCTGGGGCTACACGGTCTTCGGCCGCGTCACCAAGGGCTTCGACGTCGTCGAGAAGATCAGCAACGTCGCCACGAAGACCGACTTCGCGACCGGCATGGGCGACGTGCCCGTCAAGCCCGTCGTGATCGAATCGGTCCGTCCGATCGACTGACCGACGGTTTTTCCCCGGGCCCCCAAGGGGGCCCGTCCACGCCCCGGGGAGGCGCCGTCGATTGTGCACCTTCCCCCCCGATTTCGTATAATGGGCGCACTGCGCGCCCCATGAGGGCCCTCCCTTTCGGGACCCGGCGCCCAGTCACTTTATTTTTTGTTTGCTCGTTCAAAAGCGAAGCGCTTGGGAGCGCGGACCCCTACGAAGGGACGCTGGCGCTTCGAACGGAGAACCCTCCGTCAGCCGTCTCGCTTTTGCGCGTCATCAAGGACAATTATGATTCGTTTGACCACCAATCTCGGCGTCATCGAGCTCGAGCTCGACTACGCCCGTGCCCCCATCACGGCCAAGAACTTTGAGAACTATGTCCGTGAAGGCTTCTACGACAACGTGATCTTCCACCGCGTCATCAAGGGCTTCATGATCCAGGGCGGCGGCTTCACGGCCGACATGCACCAGAAGCCCACCCATGAGCCGATCAAGAACGAAGCCGACAACGGCCTCAAGAACGACAAGTACACGATCGCCATGGCCCGCACGAGCGACCCGCACTCCGCGAGCGCCCAGTTCTTCATCAACGTCGCCGACAACTCCTTCCTCAACCACACGGCTCCGACGAGCCAGGGCTGGGGCTACGCCGTCTTCGGCCGCGTCACCAAGGGTGAGGAAGTGGTCGACGAGATCGCCAAGGTCCGCACCTGCTCGCGCGGCTTCCACGCCGACGTGCCGGTCGATCCGGTCGTGATCGAAAAGGCCGAGGTCATCGAGGAGTAATCCCGGACCGGCAGGCCGCCTCCCCTCCGGGGGAGGACGACGAACACCAGGGGGACGCCCTCCGTTTTGAAACGGGAGGCGCCCCCTTTTTTCATGCCTATGAAGTGGTATGGGTTTGATGTACAGGTTCTCTTAAACATCATGTCTCACACTA
>CAJMRV010000126.1 GCA_905215795.1 uncultured bacterium
TTGCCCGCTTTGCAAAGAAGTTCTGAAACGCGCGGGTCACTGTGTACCTGTGCTTCCCGTCCTGGGTGCGCGGGCTCCCCGTCGCCTCCAACCCCTCGTTCCCGCTGCTCCGCCGCTGGTACGGCTTCTGGAGCCGCTCCCGCGTGCTCCCCGCCGTCCTGATCGCGCTGGTCCTCGCGGGACTCGCCGCCGGGGCGGGCACCCTCAGGATCGACGACGACCCCGCCGCGCTCCAGACGCCTCCCGCCGCATTGAAGGCGGCCGACCAACGTGTCTCCGGACTCCTCGGCACGGACCTCTCGCAGACCTGGTTCCTCGTGACGGCCCCCGACGAGGACACGCTCCTCGAACGTCTCGGCCGCACCCGCATGGAACTCTCGAAGTGGAGGGGTGAGGGCCTCATCCGCGGCTTCACCGCGCCGGCCCTCGTTTCGAAGAAGCGCCAGGAGGAACTCCTCCCCGCCTACGGAGCGGCCGTCGAGGCCACCGTCGCCGGGCTTGCGCGCTCGGGCGTCGTTCTTCCGGGAGGTCGGCCGGCGCCGGCTCCCGTGGGGCTCGACGAATGGCTCTCCACGCCGGCGGGTTCCGCCTGGCGGGCGTTCTTCATGAACGACGGCCATGGACGCCTCTCGGTCCTCGTCCCGGTGTCGGGCGTGGGACTCGAGCCGGGCGATGACGCACGCCTCGCCTCCTGGGCCGCCGCCAACGAAGGCGTCGAGTGGATCAACCGGCGCGCCCTCTGGACGAAGGCCTTCGCCTCCGCGAGGACCGAACTCGCGTGGTTGATCGGCGGGGCCTGGCTCCTCATATCCGCGGGCCTTCTTTTCGGATTCGGCCCCAGGCGGGGCGCGGGCGCCTCGCTCGCGGTGCTCGCCGCCCTCGGCGCGGCGCTCGCCGCCACGGGACTGCTCGGCCTGACGGTCAACATCTTCAGTCTCTTCGCCCTGATCCTCGTTCTCGGCGTCGGGGTGGACTACGCGGTCTTCTTCGCGAGCCGGACCGGCGCTCCCGAGACGACGCTCTTCGCGATGACGGTGGCGCTCCTGTCGACGCTCTTCTCGCTCGGGGTGCTCGTCTTCAGCCGGACCGAGGCCGTCTCCAACTTCGGACTCGTCCTCACCGTGGGCGTTCTGACGGCCTACCTGCTCGCACCGCTCTCACTTTTCCTGGAGAAGAAGCAATGACGCGCACCTTCGCGATCCGGGCCGCCCTTGCGGCGGTCCTCGCCTCCGTGCTCACGGGCTGCGCCCTCTTCGAGGCGCCCCCGGCGCCTCAGGCACAACCGACGTTCCTCGTCGCCCCGGGGCTCGAGGCCGGGCTCCCCGCCACGGTGTGCCGTGGTCCCGGAGCCGGGCCCTCCAAGGCGCTTCTGCGCGTGGAGGCGAAGGGCACGGTGCGCCGCCTCGTCGTCGTCACCCGCTGCTCGGAGGGACGCTTCGCCATCGAGGGACTGCTTCCCTCGGGCGTTCCCGTCTTCCGCGGCGCTTACGACGGACGTCTTCTTGAACAAAAAGCGTTCGTGCCCGTTCCCGACGGTTTCGACGCCGCACAGGTCGCGGGAGGCCATCTCCTCGCCGTGTTGCCCGTCGGCGACTGGGAGGGTTCTCTGCCCGAGGGGTGCCGCCTTGAGGCCACTCCGGACGGGCGGGAGCTCGCCTGCGGGGGCAGGACGATCGAACGGATCGGCCTCTTTCCTTCGGGCGCGCCCCGGTTCATTGAAAACACCGCCTTCGGTTATCGCATCGACTTCAAACCCCTGGATTGACTCATGACGGTCTACATTCATCAACTCAGCCTCGTCAACGCGCTCGGAAGCCGCCCCGATGAGATCCTCTCGAACTGGTCCGCGGGCCGCGCGCCCGGACTCGAGGTCTCCACGGCCTGGCTCACCGACGGCTCCCCCGTCCGGGTGGGCACCGTCGACGACGCCTCGCTCCCCGCGATTCCCGCGGCTTTCCGTCCGCATCACGACTCCCGCAACAACCGCCTCCTCATGAAGCTCATCGAGGACGACCGCGAAGCCTGGGACGCGCACCTCTCGAAGGTGGACCCCACGCGCGTGGCGGTCGTGCTCGGCACCTCCACCTCGGGCTCGGAAGAGGTGAGCCGCTTCGTCAAGGCGCGCATCGACGGCGCCGATGACGGTGGTTTTTCCGGCTGGTCCCAGGAAATGGGCGATCCCTCCCGCTTCCTCGCGGCCTATCTCGGCCTCAGGGGCCCCGCCTACACGGTCTGCACGGCCTGCACCTCGAGCTCGCGCGCGGTCATGACCGCCGTCCGGCTGATCGAGGCGGGCATCGTCGACGCGGCCGTCGCCGGCGGGGCGGACACGCTCTCGCCGATGCCCGTCAACGGCTTCAACGCCCTCGGCGTGCTCTCGAAGACGGGCGCCCGTCCGCTTTCCGAAGGCCGCGACGGCATCACGATCGGCGAGGCGGCCGGTCTCGTCTGGCTCTCCAGGGAGCCCTCCGACGTGGCCGTCCTCGGCATGGGGGAGAGCTCCGACGGCTACCACATGTCCTCGCCCGACCCCGAAGGGGCCGGTGCGGAGAAAGCCGTCGCCGGCGCGCTCGCAGAGGCGGGCCTCGAACCGGGTGCAATCGACTACGTGAACCTGCACGGCACGGCCACCCCCTTGAACGACTCCGCCGAATGCCGCGCCGTCTCCTCGGTGCTGGGTTCCTCGACGGTGGCGGGCTCCACCAAGAACCTCACGGGCCACACGCTCGGCGCCGCCGGGATCACGGACCTCGGCCTCTGCGTGCTGCTCCTCCGCCACGAGGGTCCCTTCATGCTCCCCCCGCAGTTCGCCCCGGGGGACGTTCCCGACCCGGCGCTCGCGCCGCTCTCCCTCGCCCTCGGACCGACCCCCGTCGAGGCGCGCACCGCCATGAGCACCAACTTCGCCTTCGGGGGCAACAACACGGCACTGATCATCGGAGTCACGAAGTGAAGACCTACCTTGCGCCAGAGAACTACCTTTCCCACCGTCCCCCGATGCTGCTCGTCTCACGCGTCATCGAGGTGACCCCCGAGCGGGTCGTCTGCGAGACGGACGCGGGGGCCGGCGGGCCCCTCGAGCCGCATGTCGACGAAGAGGGCGTCGTCCCGGCCGAGTTCCTGCTCGAGATGATGGCGCAGACAATCGGCGTCTGGGCCGGCGTCAAGCGCGTCGAGGAGGAGGCCTCGGGTGCGGCGGGCGAGCCGCTCGCCGAGATCGGACTGCTGCTGAGCGTGCGTCAGGCGGTCTTCAACGCCGTGGCGGTCGAACCCCGCGGCGTGCTCGAGATCCGCATGGACAAGCTCATGCAGGAGGGCCAGGTCGGCACCTTCGAGGGCGAGGTCCTGCGCGGTGGTGAAGTGCTCGCCTCGGGCCGCATCACGGTCTACCAGCCCCTCGAGAAGGAACTCGACACGCTCTTCTGAGCCTTGCGGCGCCCCCTTGTGCTATACAATCGGGTTCCACCCGCAAGCAACATTCTCAACCGCTCCGGGCGCAGGACGTGCGCCGGCGGAGCGGCCGACGGACAAAAGATCATGCAATCAGACAACAAACGGACGGTCCTGATCACCGGGGCCTCCCGCGGCATCGGTCGTGCCTGCGCGCTTGAAGCGGCGCGGCGCGGTCTCGACGTCGTCATCCACTACAATTCGGGCCTCGCCGAGGCCGGGGCGCTCGCCGAGGAAGTGCGCGCCATGGGCGTCGAGGCGAGGCTACTCTCCTTCGACGTCGCCGACGCCGACGCCGCCCGAAGCGCCATCGAGGCCGACATCGAGGCCAACGGCGCTTACTGGGCCGTCGTCTGCAACGCGGGCATCTGCCGCGACGCCGCCTTCCCGGCCCTCGAGAAGGAGGACTGGACGCGCGTGATCGACGTGGACCTCAACGGCTTCTTCAACGTCGTTCAGCCCTGCGTGATGCCGATGGTGCGCGCCCGCAGGGGCGGCCGCATCATCACCATGAGCTCCGTCTCGGGGATCATGGGCAACCGCGGTCAGGTCAACTACAGCGCAGCCAAGGCCGGGCTGATCGGCGCCACCAAGGCGCTCGCCGTCGAGCTCGCCAAGCGCCGCATCACCGTCAACTGCGTCGCCCCGGGCCTGATCGACACGGGCATGGTCGAGATGAACGAGATCGCGCTCGATCACGCCATGTCGATGATCCCCATGCAGCGCATGGGCCGTCCTGAGGAGGTCGCCTCGCTCGTCGGCTTCCTTCTGAGCGACGAGGCCGCCTACATCACCCGACAGGTCATTTCAATCAACGGAGGCATGCTGTGAATCTTCGCCGCGTCGTCGTCACCGGCATGGGAGGCGTCACCTCCTGCGGTGAATCCTGGGAGGCCATCCGCGAGAGGCTTCTCTCCCACAAGAACGCCGTCCGGGTCATGCCCGAATGGGACGTCTACAACGGTCTGAACGCCAAGCTCGCCGCGCCGGTGGACCATTTCGAACTCCCCGAGCACTACACGAGGAAGCGCATCCGCGCCATGGGCCGCGTCTCGCTGCTCTCGACGAGGGCCACCGAATACGCCCTCGAGATGGCCGGGCTGCTCGACGACCCCGTCGTCCAGTCGGGGCGCATGGGCATCGCCTACGGCTCCTGCACCGGCAGCACGCGTCCCGTGTGCGACTTCGGTGAGATGCTCATCTCGCACAGCACGCGCCGCATCACGGCGACGAGCTACGTGCAGATGATGCCCCACACGAGCGCCGTCAACACCGGCCTCTTCTTCGGCGTCACCGGCCGCGTGATCCCCACGTCGTGCGCCTGCACCTCGGGCTCCCAGGCCATCGGCTACGCCTACGAGGCGATCCGCTACGGCCAGCAGGACCTCATGATCGCGGGCGGCGCCGAGGAGCTCTGCCCGACCGAAGTGGCCGTCTTCGACACCCTCTACGCCGCGAGCGTCCGAAACGACGCGGCCGCGACGACGCCCCGTCCGTTCGACAAGGACCGCGACGGCCTGGTGATCGGCGAGGGCGCCTGCACGCTCATCCTCGAGGAACTCGAGCACGCCCGCGCCCGCGGTGCGCAGATCCACGCCGAAGTGGTGGGTTTCGCGACCAACTGCGACGCCACCCACATCACGCAGCCCAACCGCGTCACCATGCAGAAGTGCATGGAGATGTCGCTCGTCTCGGCCGGACTGACGGCCGACGACATCGGGTACGTCTCCGCGCACGGCACGGCCACGGGCCGCGGCGACGTCGCCGAGAGCCTCGCCACCGAGGCGGTCTTCGGCGACCGCACACCGGTCTCCTCGATGAAGAGCTTCTTCGGGCACACGCTCGGGGCCTGCGGCTCGCTCGAAGCGTGGCTCGCCATCGAGATGATGCGCGAGGGATGGTTCAGTCCGACGGTCAACCTCGAGGAGGTCGCCCCC
>CAJMRV010000127.1 GCA_905215795.1 uncultured bacterium
ATCGTCTCGCTCGTGTGCGTGGGCTACTTCGCCGCGCTCATCCTCAAGTGATCCCCGCCTTTTCCTCCGGAGGGCGTCCGTGCCATCATGGACATGACGCCCCCAGGAGGGAGGGGGTCGAAGAGACCCTTCGGACAACACCGAACCATAGCGAAACCATAGGAAACGAAGCCACATGACCAACAACAAGGAAGCCGCCTGCGCCCCGGCCTCACCCTACGGCGCGATGCCCCGCGAGAGCGACCGCGTCGTCACGCTCGCGATCAGGAACGCTCGCGTCCTCAACGCCGTCTACCACCAGTTCATGGACGCCGACGTCTACGTCGACGGCGAGACGATCGCCTGGATCGACTACTCGAAAAAGGACCCGTACCGAGCCGAAAAGACGATCGACGCCAAGGGCGCCCTCCTCACGCCCTCCTTGATCGACGTGCACATGCACATCGAGAGCTCCATGCTCACCCCCGGGCCCTTCTGCGAACACCTCGCCCACCGCGGCGTCGGCTCGATCATCGCCGAACCCCATGAGATCGGGAACGTCTTCGGGATCGAAGGGATCGAGGCGCTCGTCAAGGCCGGACGCAACACCCCGATCGACGTCTTCATCGGCATCCCGAGCTCGGTCCCCTCGACCGACATGACGCTCGAGGGTCCCGGCGCCGAGATCGACTGCGAGGCGATGAAGAAGCTCGCCGACTACCCGGAGGCGAAGTGCCTGGGCGAAGTGATGAACTACAGCCGCATCGTGCGCGAACACCCCGACCTCGAAGTCAAGGACTTCATCGACTGGGCGCGTAAGAACCGCCCCTCGCTCGTCCTCGAGGGACACTGCCCGAAGCTCAAGGGCAAGGACCTCGCCCGCTTCATCGAGCTCGGCATCCGCGGCGACCATACCGAACACGACCTCGAGGAGCTCCGCGACCGGTTCCGCCTCGGGATGCTCGTCGAGGTCCAGAGGAAGATGGTCCGCCCCTGGGTGATGGACTACATCCGTGAGAACCGCCTCTACGAACGCACCGCACTCGTCACCGACGACGTGATGGCCCACGACCTCGTGCGCCACGGCCACCTCGACCACATCGTGAGGACGGCCGTCAAGGAGGGACTCCCCGTCGCCGAGGCCTTCTACTGCGCGACGCTCGTGCCCGCGCGCCGCATGCACCTCTTCGACCGCGGCGAGATCGCCCCGGGGCTGCTCGCCGACATCGCGCTCTGGGACCCCGAGACGCTCCAGGCCGTCAAGATCTTCAAGCGCGGCGCCGAAGTGCCCCCGAAGCGCACCGACTGGAAGGCCTCCGAAATCCGCGCGATGTTCCCCGAGCACTTCACGAAGAGCGTCAAGCTCGAACCGCTCACGGCCGACGAGCTCACGCTCCATGCGGATCCGGCCGCGCACCACGTGCGCGTGAAGGTGCTCTGCGTGCACAAGGAGAACACCCAGGTGACGGCCCGCGACGTGGTGCTGCCCGTCAAGGACGGCGTCGTCGACACGACGGGCTACCTCACCGCGTTCTGCTTCAACCGCCATGGGGACCTCAAGCCCCACGACGCCTGGAACAAGGGCGCCTTCGCGCTCTTCGAAGGGGACGCCATCAAGGAGGGCGCCGTTGCGACGACCTGGTTCCACGACCACCACAACCTCTTCGTGATGGGCGCGGACCTTGAAAGCCGTCTCGCCGCCGCCAACCGCGTGATCGAACTCCAGGGCGGCTTCGTCGTCACCCGCGACGGGGAGATCAAAGGCGAACTCGCCCTCCCGATCGCGGGGATCCTGAGCGACGAGAGCGTCGAGAAGACGGCCGAAGACCTCCTCGGCGTCTGGCAGGCGCTCGTCGACCAGGGCTACGAACACTTGAGCCCCGTCATGAGCACGGGAACGCTCGGCCTGCCCTGCGCTCCGTTCTTCAAGCTCACCGACAAGGGGATCGTCGACGTGACCGAATGCCGCCTCGTCCCCGGCCTCGAGACGGTCGACTGAGAAGAAGCGTCCTGAAGATGGAACGGCCGCCCCGGAGCGGCCTTCCTCCAACCAATCAACGCCCGCCGTGCACGTCAATGTGCGCCGCGGGCGTTTCTTCATTCGGCACCAGCGTCAACGAAAAGTCCATGAAACTCCTAAGACAATACCCCTATAAGATGTAATGCTTATTGAAGAAAATCCCCTTCCATCCTAGACTTGGCTCCATGATCACGAAGAACCACACCCCCGTCGCTTCCCCGGCCAAGGCCTGGTGGCCCTCTCAGACGACAGTTTGAGCGGGCCTGCTTCGTATCCCCGGCACCCACCGGTGCCACACCTTCCGACTTCACGTCGACAAACGCCCGCCGCCCGCGGGTGTTTTCGTCTTCAGTGAAGCGTCCCTCCCCATGCGGGCGGCGGTGTCCGAACCACAACAATAAGGACCATCGCCATGCCCGAGTGCATTTCACAACCCACATCGAACCCGTCCGCCGGGACCCCCGCGGAGGAGAAAAGCATCCTCCGCTTCTTCGGCGGCCCCGCCGTGCTGCTCCTTCCCGCAGCTGCCTTCGTCGCCTTCACGATCCACCTCTTCATCTTCGAGCAGGCCTTCGACCTCTACGGCCTCGCCCTCGCGGGCTTTCTGATGCTCTTCGCTGGCTCGATCATTGCCCGCGACCGCCGCGCCTACTGGAAGGCGGCCGTCTCGGGCGTCGCGGGCGAGATGAGCGCCACGGTCGTGCTCCTGCTCCTCGCCGCGGGCGTCTTCTCCGCCATGATGAAGGCGGGCGGCGTCGCCGAAGGGCTCGTCCACCTCGGAAGCACCTTTGAATTCACGGGCCCCGTCTTCACGATCTTCGTGCTCCTCGGGACCTCGGTGCTCGCCGCTGCGACAGGCTCCTCGATCGGGAGCCTGCTCGCCGCGATGCCGATCTTCTTCCCCGTGGGGACCGCGATCGGCGTGGACCCGAACCTCCTTGCGGGCGCCATCCTCTCGGGGGCGATCTTCGGGGACAACCTCGCCCCGGTCTCCGACGTCACGATCATTTCGTGCCTCACGCAGCGCTTCCGCGACGGCCGCACGACCGACGTGGGCGCCGTCGTCCGCTCGCGCCTTCCCTACGCCCTCACGGCGCTCGCGATCGCCGTCGTCTTCTACGCGGTGACCGGGTCGGGCAGCACCACCACGGCGCCCACGGGCACGGGCGACGCCGCGGGTCTCTACATGCTCATCCCCGTCGTCGTGCTGATCGCCGTGGCGGTCGTCACGAAGGACGTCCTCCAGGCCGTCACCGCGGGGATCCTCGTCGGCGCCGTCACGGGTCTCGCTACGGGTGCCCTCACGCCGGAGGCCGTCTTCTCAGCGGAAGGCGGAAAAATCACGGGCTTCATCCACGACGGGATCGAGAACGTCGCCCCGATCATCCTCCTTTGTCTGACGCTCTTCGCCTACACGCACCTGATCACCCGTGCGGGCGTGCCGGAGGCGCTCGAGCGCGCCGCGAAGCGCCGCCTCGGGCATGAACCCTCCGAGGGCGCCTTCGAAGGGGTGCTCGCCGCGACGACCCTCGTGACGACGACGCTCTTCGCCGCCGTGACGAGCGCTTCGGTGGCGATGGTGGGCGCGCTCACCGACACCCTGAGCCGCGGGAGCGGCGTGCATCCGCACCGCCGGGCGAACCTCCTCTCGGGCTTCGCGAACTCCCTTCCCGTACTGATGCCTTTCTCCGCCTTCATCCTGATCACGCTCGCCGCGACGGCCGCCTTCGACAAGGGTGCCTCGGTGACGCCCTACAGCCTGATGACGACGACCTTCTACCCGGTGGCGCTCTTCATCGTCTTCTCCGTCTCGATCGCGACGGGGATCGGCCGGAAGCGCGACGCCCTCGGCATGCCCGACACGGCCCCGGAGGCATGCCATGAGTGAAGCCCCGAATACAGCCACTAAGAAGGAAGACACCATGGAAAACACGAAGGAAAACCAAAAACACACTGCGGGGGAGCGTCCCGACGACGCCTTCGAACTCTTCGATCTGGAGATAAGCGTCGAAGGGGACGAATCGGGCTTCGTCTGCTCCCACGAGAAGGGCCCCGCCTTCCACGTGATCGGCGAGAACATCGTCTTCGACAAGCCCGGGCGCTTCTCCCTTTATGCGCTCGCAGCGCTCCTGCCGCTCCTTCCCGCCAGGGAACGCCCGACGCATGAAAACGACTGGATCACGACGGACTCGCTGATCGCCTGTCCCGATCCCTACTGCACGGCCCGCTTCCGCATCCGGCGAACGCGCAGGCGCACGTTCAGCCACGCCGAATGCACGGTCGTGCCGCCCGAGGGGAACGATCCCCTCGAAAGAGAACTGAAACCCACCGGCGACGCCGCCGCGGAAACAAGAAAGGAATGATGATGAACACCAACAAGACCAACACCATGACGGACACGAAGCAAAAAACGCAGGCGAAGAGGACGGACATCGCCCGCACGCCGCTCGCCCCCGGCTACACCGTCCCCCGTGTGATCCTCGGGGGCTGGCAGCTCTCCAAGGGGCACGCCCTCGCCCGTCCGCTCGACTTCGACGCCGTGCGCCGCGCCTTCGTCACGATGAAGCGCGCCGGCCTCGACACGTTCGACGGCGCCGACATCTACACGGGCGTGGAGGACTTCTACGGCTCGATCGTGAGGGACGAGGCCGCCGCGGGCGAATCCGTCCCGCAGGTCCACACGAAGTTCGTCCCCGACCTCGACGACCTCGCGAAGATCGACGCCGCCTACGTCGAAGGGATCGTCACCCGCTCGCTCAAGCGACTCGGCGTGGAGGCGCTCGACCTGGTGCAGTTCCACTGGTGGGACTATTCGGTCCCCGGCATGGTCGACGTCGCGGGACACCTCGTGCGCCTCAAGGAGAAGGGACTGATCCGCAACATCGGGACGACGAACTTCAACTCGACCGAGCTTGAACGCCTCCTCGAGGCGGGCATCCCCGTCGTCTCCAACCAGTGCCAGTACTCGATCCTCGACCGCCGTCCCGAACGGGGTCTCACCGAACTGTGCCGCCGCTACGGCATGAAGCTCCTCTGCTACGGCACGCTCGCCGGAGGCTTCCTCTCGGAGCGCTGGATCGGACGGGAGCGCCCCCGTGAGATCGAGAACCGCTCGCTCGTCAAGTACGACCTCGTGATCCGGGACACCCTCGGATGGGAGGGCTTCCAGAAGCTGCTCCTCGGCCTCAAGGCGATCGCCGACGAAAAAGGCGTGACCGTCTCCGAGCTCGCCACGCTCTTCATGTTGACGCGTCCCCACGCCGACAACGACACCGCCCTGCGCGTCATCGCGGACCACAGCCGCGCCATCGC
>CAJMRV010000128.1 GCA_905215795.1 uncultured bacterium
GGACGCGATAGAGCACTGGGCCGTCGACGTCCCGCCCGAGGCGTGGACCCTTGCTGAAAAGTACTGGCCGGGTCCGCTCACGCTCGTCCTCAAGAAGGCCGACCGCTGCGGGACCTGGGTCACGGGCGGACAGGACACGGTGGCGCTTCGCTGCCCGTCGCACCCCTGGGCGCGTGAACTGATCACGCGCTACTCGGGCCCGACGCACCGCGGCCTCACGGCACCCTCGGCGAACACCTTCGGGCGCATCAGCCCGTCGACCGCCGAGCACGTCATGGAGGACCTCGGCCTCAAGCCCGACGGGAAGCTCGACGTCATCCTCGACGGCGGCCCCTGCGAATTCGGGATCGAGTCGACCATGATCAACCTCTCGGGCGGCACCCCGTCGATCCTGCGCCACGGCGTGATCACGCGCGAGATGCTCGAGGAGACCCTCGGCTTCGCGGTGCCCGACGCGGGCTCGGACGCCCCCAGGGCCTCCGGCCGTCTCAAGAGCCACTACGCTCCGAGGACCAAGCTCGAGCTCGTCGATCCGGAGGCGTTCGCCGAAACGGCCCGCACCTGCCTCGCCGAAGGCCTGAAGATCGCGCTGATGGCCCCCGCCGGACTCCTCGAAGGACTGCGCGGCGACGCGCTCCTCGCCATCGAGGCGCCCGAAACGAACCGCGGCTACGGCGCCGCGCTGTATGAAAACCTGCACCGCCTCGACCGCGCGGGTGCCGACCGCATCCTCGTCTCGAGGCCCTCGACCGACCCGTCCTGGGCGGCGGTGAACGACCGCCTCGGACGCGCGGCCGCCTGAGCCCGTCCCGCCGGGACGGACCCCGGGCCCGACTTTCCCCTCCGAAGGAGACCCCGATGATCCACCTCTACGGCATTCCCAATTGTTCCTCCGTCAAGAAGGGCCGCGCCCGCCTCGAGGCGGACGGCCTCGAGCACGTCTTCCACGACTTCAGAAAGGAGGGGCTCGACCCCTCGGACCTCGAGAAGTGGATCGACGCCGTGGGCCTGGAGGTCCTCGTCAACAAGCGCGGCACCGGCTGGCGCAACCTCGACGATGAGGTCAAGGCGCGCGTGCTCGCTTCAGACGAGGCCATGAAGGCGCTCCTCCTTGAGAAGCCCGTCCTCATCAAGCGCCCCGTCGTGGTCTTCGAATCGGGCGCCGTCGTCGTCGGCCTCGACGAAAAGGCATGGAGCGACGCGGCCGCATGATCAACCGCCTGAGAAACGTCCTCCCCGTGCTCGCCCTCGTGCTGGCGACCGCGTTCTGGGGAAGCTCCTTCTTCACCGTCGGCAGGACGCTCGATTCGACGAACCCCTACATGCTCCTCGTGCTGCGCTTTGGCGCCGCGACGCTCCTCGTCGTGCCCATGCTCGGGGCGCGCCTCTTCAGGATCCCCGCGTCGACCTGGCGCGCGGGCGCCATATGCGGCACGGTGATCTGCGGGGGCTACCTCTTCAACACGATGGGTCTCGTCACGCTCGAGAGCTCCGTCTCGGGCTTCATCACGGCGCTCTACGTGCCGTTCACGCCGCTTCTGATGTGGCTCTTCTACTCGAAGGCCCCCAAGCCCTCGTCGATCCTCGGCGTGCTGGTGGCCTTCGCCGGGATGGTGATCCTCGCGGGTCCGTTCTCCGGGGAGTGGAAGGACTCCTACGAAGGGGAGCTGATCACGCTGGGCTCCGCCCTGCTCTCCGCGGTGGAGATCCTCCTCGTGGGGCGCTACGCTCCGCACTGCGAGCCGCGCGAATTCGCCTTCACGCAGCTCATCTCCGTGACCTTCTACAGCCTCGCCATCTGGGTGCTCCTCAACGCCGCGGGCGTCCCGATGAAGGAGACCGTCTTCGACTCGACGCTCTTCACCGGCATCCTCTGGCTAGCCGTGATCGTCGCCTTCGTGCAGGTCCTGCTCGGCTGGGGCCAGAAGACGGTCGCCCCCGACCACGCCGCGATCATCTTCTCCATGGAGAGCGTGTTCGCCGCCGTGATCGGCTACATCGCGGGCGAGCGCCTCGGCATCAACGGCTTCGTGGGCGGCGGCCTGATCGTCGCCGCGGTGTTCATCTCCGAATTGAAGTGCGTGGAGCGCGGCCTCGACTCGCTTCTCGCACGCCTGCGACGCGGCCTCCTGCGCGGCCGCTGACGACCGACCCGGGGCCCGGAGACCGGCCCCGGTCCGAGCCGCTACAATTGAATATCCCCTGAAACTTCTTTTCCGTAATTCCCGACGCCCCCGGGCAACCTCCGGACGCCGGCCTCATTCCCATGCGTTTGTTATCACGCGAATTCCTGCCCACCCTGGCGATCGTGCTGGCCACCTTCTTCTGGGGCAGCTCGTTCTTCACCATCGGCAAGACCCTCGAGGCCACCAACCCCTTCGAGCTGGTCTTCTGGCGCTTCACGATCGGGGCGCTCCTGATCGCGCCCCTGCTCGGACGCCGCATCACGAGGATCCCGCGCCAGACGTGGCGCGCCGGCGTCTTCTGCGGACTCGCCTTGACGGCGGGGTACCTCACGAGCGCCATCGGCCTCGTCTCGATCCCGAGCTCCACCTCGGGCTTCCTCACCGCGCTCTACGTGCCGTTCACGCCGCTTCTGATGTGGTTCGTCTACTCGAAGCGCCCGAGCGCCGCCGCGTTCCTCGCCGTGGGGATCGCCTTCCTCGGTCTGATCCTCCTTGCGAACCCCTTCGGGATGACCTTCGAGAACAACGCGGGCGAACTCTTCACGATCGCCTCGGCGTTCCTCTCCGCGGTCGAAATCATCATCGCCGGACGCTTCGCCCCGCACTGCAACGCTCGCGAGCTCGCCTTCACGCAGCTCGTGATGACGGGCGCGTACATGGCCGTGGCCACGCTCCTCGCCCACCTGTTCATCCCCGACCTCCGTCCGACGCAATATAATGAAACCTTTTTCGTGGGCGTGGGCTGGCTCGCCGTCATCGTGGGCGCCGCACAGGTGCTCCTCGCCTGGGGCCAGAAGACCGTGCCCCCGGACCGCGCCGCGATCATCTACTCGCTCGAGAGCGTCTTCGCCGCCGTCATCGGCTACATCGCCGGTGAACGACTCGGCGTGGGCGGCGTCACGGGCGGCGCACTGATCGTGCTCGCCGTCTTCGTGAGCGAGATGAAGGGCGTGGACGCCTTCCTCAACCGTCTCATCAACCGTCTTTTCACAAGAAAGAAGTGACCAACGACATGAACCCCCAGCAACCCATCGGCGTGCTCGACTCCGGCTTCGGCGGACTCTCGGTGTGGCGCTCGCTCGTCGAAGCGATGCCCTCGGAGAGCTTCCTCTACGCGGCCGATTCGCGTTGCATCCCCTGGGGCGACAAGACGGACGACGAGATCGGAAGGCGCGTGGACGTGCTCGTCTCCCACCTGATGGGCATGAACATCAAGGCGCTCGTGCTCGCCTGCAACACGGCCACGATGGTCACGATGAAGCGCCTCGCCGCCGAGCTCCCCGTCCCCGTCTTCGGGATGACGCCCGCCGTCGCGAGGACGCTCGAAGCGTCCGCCACGAAGAACATCGGCGTGATGGGCACGATGAAGACCGTCACGAGCGGCACCTACCAGGACGTCAAGGCGGCCGTGCTCGCCGCGAACCCCGGCGCCCGGATCCACGACTGCGGCTGTCCCGGCCTGATGGAGTGCGTCGAGGCGGGACGCTTCGACACGCCCGAGACGCGCGAACTCGTCCGGACGAAGGCCGCGCCGCTCGTCCGCCTCGGCGTGGACGCCGTCGCGATCGCCTGCACCCACTATCCCTTCCTCATGGACGCGCTCATGTCGGCGTTCCCCGCGGGGACCGCCTTCATCGACCCCGCGCCCGAAGTGGCCGCGCACTGCCGTGCGGTGCTCGACGAAAAAGGGATGCTCGCCCCTGAAGGACGGCATCCCCGCCACCGGTTCTTCTCCACGAAGACCGGCGATGACCTCGACGGGATCCTCAGGATCCTGACGGATCTTGAAGACGCGCGCTTCGAGCCGATCGAAGGCTGAGCGCGCTCCGGGCCGGCCCCTTTTGAGGGACCGCCCGTTCCGACAAGCTTATTTCCTGCCGGGCCCCATCTGAAGGGGCTCGTTTCGTTTGTAGACCTCGAAGACCGCGCGGATGTCGTCGGGAATCGGGGTGCTCTCGATCCCCTCGCGGGTCTTCCTCACCGAAACGGCCACCTCGCGGCCGAGCATCCTCACGGAGCCGTCCGCACCGGTCATCTCGAAGGCGAACGTCACCGAGCTCTCGCCGATCGATTCGACGGTCATCGCGACGTGGACCATTTCGCCCATGAAGGTCGGGTTCGGAAACTCACCGGCCACGCTCACGATCGGGAAGCCGTGTCCGGAGCGGATGCTCTTCTCGAAGGAAAGCCCCGCGACATCGCGGAAGAAGTCCTCCATCACGCCGTTGAGAATCACGAAATACTGGGGATGGAACATGATCCCCGCCGGGTCGCAGTGGCACAGGCGCACGCGCAGTTCCTGCTCGAAAGTCTTCACTTCGTCGGTCTTCCTTGTCTGAAAAAAAGTTTCACGAAAAACGAGCCTTCCATTGTAACCGAACCCCCGCGGGACGTTGACAGGACGCCCGGCGCCGCTCCATGATGGAGGGAAACGGGGGTGCAGAAGCACCCCGGACAACGGAAACCCTTTGAAGGACGCCAAGAACATGCCGCTCCATCAGCTCTACACCGCCATCGCCTCGCGCCACTCGCTCGGCGCCAAGCACCAGACCGCCCCCGCTCCTTCCCGCGCCGTCCTCGAGAAGGCCGTCGCCTGCGCCCGCCGCGTCCCCTGCCACGAGAAGGTCCTTCCCGTGCGCTACGTCCTGATCGAGTCGCGCGACAAGCTCGCCGACCTCTATCAGTCCACGCTCGGCCCCGACGCCGACGAGGCGATGATCCGCCGCGCCCGCGACAAGGCCACGAAGTCCCCCGGGATCGTCGCCGTGATCGAGACGAACCGCACCCCCGACATGACGCCCCTGATGGAGCGTGAACGCATGATGAGCCTCGGAGCGGGCTTCCAGAACTTCCTGCTCGCGCTCACCGCCGAGGGGTTCGTCGGCAAGGTCGTCACCGGCCGCGAGTTCCCCGACCCGATGGGACTCTTCGACCCCGAGACCGAACGCCTCCACGCCTTCATCATGGTGGGCACCCCCGACGAGCCGATCGCCGAGGAGGACGTCCCCGCCACCGAGGAGCCAATGCTCACGACCTGGTGAGTGGACAAGAAAGACACGAAGCCAATCGAGTAGAGGGGAGCACTCTCGGTGCTCCTCCCCTCTCACACCACCAACCG
>CAJMRV010000129.1 GCA_905215795.1 uncultured bacterium
GCCGTGGATTTGAAGCGGGAGGACGCGACGACAAATGACGCCGCGGGTGCCACGGGTGGGGGAACCCCCGCCTCATCGACGGCGCCTGCCGTCAAGACGCTCTTTCTGACGGAGATGTGGGAGAAGTTCACTTTTTTCGGGACACGCTCCATCCTCTCGCTCTTCTTCGTCCACTCTTTGATGTTCTCCGAGAAGGACACGGCGCTCTACTACGGGGCGTTCCTGGCGTTGAGCTACTTCACGCCGATCCTCGGGGGCTGGGTGGCCGACCGCACCGGGGGCTACCGCCGTGCGATCGAGTGGGGCGCCTTCCTGCTCGCCCTCTCGCAGCTCCTCCTTTTCGCGGGGGCCTCGGTCGATCCGGCCTCGGGCCTCACGACGGCGAGGACGCTCACCTTCGCGGCGCTCTTTCTGATCGTCGTCGGAAACGGCCTCTTCAAGCCGAACATCACCTCGGAACTCTCGAGGATCCACGCCTCGCGTCCCGACGCCATGGACGTGGCTTTCTCGAACTACTACCTCTTCCTCAACTTCGGGGCGCTCTTGGGGCAGTTCCTCGTCCCGTTCTTCGGGGACGTGGTGGTCGACGGCGTGCGCGACGCCTCCGCCTTTCGATGGGGCTATCTCGCGAGCTTCGTCGCGATGGCCTTCGGCTGGGCCTTCTACCGACGCCGCCGTCGCGCCATGCCCGAGACTCAAGTGACCCGAACGGGTATGCAACTGGATTCGCTGGATTCGTGTGCAAGCACCCGGTCCGCTTGCGGGACGGCGAAGAAGGAGGAGGGCGCACTGAAGGGCCGCAACCTTCCGGTGCGCATCGTCCTCTCCCTTTCCGCGGGCCTCGCCCTCTGGAGCGTGGTCGGCTGGGCGAGCTTTGAGCCCGGCGCCTCGCCGATTGCGTGGCTCCTTTATCCCTTCATCTACGGGACGGCGCTCTCGCTCGCGCTCTTCATCTATTCCGACCCGGGGCTCACGCGCCGCGAGCGTGGCGGGATCCTCTCGATCTTCGTTTCCGCGCTCTTCATCATCTTCTTCTGGGCGACCTACGAGCAGGCTGGCACGAGCCTCACCTTCATCGCCGAGAACCAGACGGACCGCTACATGCTCGGGCTTGAATGGACCCCGGCGATGATCGGGCTCTTCAATCCGCTCTTCATCATGTTCGTGGCGGCGCCCTTCGCCTGGCTCTGGAAGCGTCTCGACGCGCTCCCGACGCCGCCCTCGAACCTCATGAAGCAGGCCTGGGGGCTCCTCCTGATGGCGCTGAGCTTCGCCGTCGTCGCCGAAAACGTGAGGGGACTGGGCGACGGGCTCCTCTGGATGGGCTGGCTCGTGCTCCTTTACTTCCTGCAGACCTGCGCGGAGATGTGCCTCTCGCCGATCGGGCTTTCGCTTGTGGGGAAGAAGGCGCCGGCGCGCTACCTGGGGCTCCTCTTCGGACTCTTCTATCTCGCCAATGCCGCGGGTTATGCCTTGTCGGGCGTCCTGCCCCCGACCCGCGACAAGTTCGAGGCCGCCTCGGCGCTCGGGATCGATCTGAGGACCGTCCTCGCCGATCCCGCCGCCGCGGACCCTTCCGTCATCTCGGCGCTTGCGGAGGCGAGGCTCCCCACGGAGTATCCCTCGCTCTGGGGCCTCAGGATCGAGACCCTCCACGACTTCTTCCTCGTCTTCTTCGCGATCACGCTCGTCTCGGCGGTGCTCCTGATCGCGATCGACGTCGTGATGCGGCGCCGCTCGGCTGCTGAAGATGTCGAAGGCGTTGATGGACGCTGTTCCCCGGCGCTCGCCGGGACCGCCGCGGACGGTTGCCGCCCGTGAAACCTCGTTGTTCAAAGGAGAATGAAATGAACGGAAATCTGAAGGCCTCCCCGATGGAGATCCCCCTCAAGCACGGGCCGCTCCCCGTCTTCGCCGTCACCGGCATCGATACCGAGATCGGCAAGACCATGGTCTCCTCGCTCCTCGTGGCGGGACTGGGCGTCGCGTACTTCAAGCTCGTCCAGGCGGGGCGTCCCGAGGACCGCGACAAGATCCTCGAACGCGTCCCGGGGGCGACGGTCCATTCCAACGGCCTTACGCTGGGGCTCGCCGCAAGCCCCCATCAGGGGCTCGAGGAGGAGGGAAGGCCTTCGACGTTCCGTGCGCTCGACGTGCCGCTCCCCTTTGAGTCGGACGGCCTCGTGGAGCTCGCGGGCGGCGTTTTCTGTCCGCTTGATGAAGGCGGCTTCATGATCGACTACCTCGAGGCGAAGCGCCTCCCGGTCGTCGTCGCCGCCAAGGCCTACCTGGGCTCGATCAACCACACGATGCTCACCCTCGAGGCGCTCCGCTGCAGGGGCATCCCCGTCCTCGCTGTCGTGGTGAGCGGGGAGGACGACTATCTCGCCGACTTCCTCAGGGCGAACACGAAGGAGAGGATCCTCTCCGTACCCTTCATTGACGAGGCTGCGCCTGATGCGCGGGAACGCTTCAACAGGGCGGCCGGAAGGCTTGCCGAGGAGCTTCTGGAAACGGGTGCCTTCGAGACCGTCAAGTGATGCAATAAGCGGGAGGACCGGTGGAATCCCTCTTTTCTCGATTGCTCCTTCGTTTTCCCTTCCGTATTAATGCCTCTCGTGAGGGCTGCTTTCAATGGGATGGGGGAAACCCTCGGGGACAATGGTTTTTCCCATTTTCTCTGTTCAGGTGGCATAACATGACGGCATTCTCCCGTGCCGGAAGCTTGTTGTGCTCCGGCCGTTCACGGGACTTCCGAGCCGGTTTGAAGGGCCGGCTCTCAATGATTTAGGGAATGAAAGAAGATGCTTGTCAAAGAGGATTTTTTGAGGAATTGAAGACGCTCTCCGGTAAGGAGAAGCAGGAGGTCGTCATCGTCTCTCCGTTTCTCTCGGTCGCCACGCTCGAGGAGTTGTTGTCGGGCGCGTCCGTGCCGCCAGAGTCGCTCACGCTCGTCACGCGTGACGATCCGTTTGATTATGCGTGCGGCTACAACGACACCGCGGCTTGGGAGGCCGTCTGGAAGAGGCGGGGCCGGGTCCTCCTCTGCCCGAAGCTCCATGCCAAGTACTACCGTTTCGGCAGCGCCGTCTTCATGGGGTCGGGAAACCTCACCGACGCCAGCATGGGGCGTGGGGGACGTCCCAATGTCGAGCTGATGACCCGGGTGCCCTTTGATGATCAAGCCCGCCTGTTCGAAAAGGAGCTCGTCACCCGCTCGGTCGAGCTTGATCCGGAGGATCCCGACATCAGGGCGTTCAAGCTTCGGATCGAGTCCATGAAGGAGGAGGCGCGTGAACTCCTCTCCCTTCGCAAGCGTTCTGGTAACACGGACGGCTCCATCTTGTTCGAACGCTCCCGCCTTGTCCCGACGGGCGGATCCGCTCCCGTCACCACTTCCGGATTGATTCCCGAGTCCGTCCCCACGTTGGAGACGGGCTCTTCGTCCGCTTATCCGAGCATCCCCGAGGTGTCCGCGTTGATGGGCGAGTTGGAAAGGGCGGGTTGCGTCCTTCTCAAGGAGACCAAGAAAATCAGCAGCTATCGGACTCCAGGCGGCCGCGTCTTCGTGATCCTCTGGGTGTCCAAGGGGATTCAGAGGGAGGAGCTCCGCTCCGGCGTCTCCGTTGTGTTTGATCCGGACGTCGTCACGTCCGAGGGAGTCACTTCGGTCACGGGCGGGATTCCCGGGAAGATCTACACGAACTCCAACATGAAGTTCCTTCCCAAAAAAACGGGGACCGCACAGGGATATTACGGCGTTCAGGTGAATCTGCCCGACAGGAGCGAGCTTGTCTCCGTGCTTGCACGCTACGACGGAATCGGTCGCTGAACATGAAAAAGTTGGATTCGAACTGAGCGCTGTGCGGACGGTGTCCGGGCTTCTCGTGCATTCGTAACGCCGAATCGTCAAACGCCTAGTCTTCCAATGGGGAGGAACATTGGTGGGTTTCCCTAACGCATCCATGTCCAAACCCCCGCGAAACGCCTTGGATCGCTCTCGTTGGTCTAATATGTGGGAAAAAAGGCTGTATGCCTTCCCATAGTTCCAGAATTGATTGCGACCACCATGACGAAAAAAGAAGAAGTGAAGACCTTCACCGAAGAGGAGAACGCTGCGGCCCTCGACAGGTTGATTGAAGCTCTTTGGGATGCGAGCGGGAACATAACACGCGATGCCGGCACCCGTTTTGAAACCCTTGTCAAGGATTTCCTCAGCAAGGACGAAACCTACAGCAGGGCCTTCAGGAAGGTCTACACGTATGCTGAATGGGTCGACAAGGAAAAGCCGGCCATGGCCAGGACGGACATCGGCATCGACCTCGTGGCCAAGAATGCGTTCAACGACGACTTCACGGCCATCCAGTGCAAGTTCTATTCCAAGAACGCCACCATCACGAAGTCCGAGGTCGACTCCTTCATCGCGGCCTCCAGTGCCCCCCGCTTCACGAACCGCCTCATCGTCACGACGTGTCAGAAACCCTGGAGCGTCAACGTTGAACGTGAACTCGAGGGGGTTGAGCCCGCCATCCAGGTGATCAAGAGGAGCGACCTCAACAACTGCTCCTTCTCCTGGGAGGAATACAACAAGGGCGCCTTCACCAAGCAGAAGAAGTTCACTCCGCTCCCCTTTCAGGAAACGGCCATCGAGGACGTCATCAACGGTTTCAAGGACAACGACCGCGGCAAGCTGATTATGGCCTGCGGGACGGGCAAGACCTTCACGAGCCTCAAGATCGCGGAGAAGATGGTGTCTGAAAAGGGCATGGTGCTCTTCCTGGTGCCCTCGCTCTCGCTGCTTTCGCAGACGCTGACGAGCTGGACCCAGCAATGCCGCCGCAGGATGACGGCCTTCGCCGTCTGCTCGGACAACTCCACGGGCAAGGCAAACCTCGAGGAGGTCGAATCCCTCACCAAACGCAACGAACTTGCTTATCCGGCCACCACGAATGCCCGTGCGCTTTCCGAACAGGTCGGGTATGCCCTTGCCGGTGATGCCGACATGGTGGTCGTCTTCTCGACGTACCACTCCATCGACACGATTCATCGTGCTCAGAAAATGGGGATGCCCGGGTTCGACCTCATCGTCTGCGACGAAGCGCACAGAACGGCCTCCGGCCGTGAGTTCGACGCCGAGGAATCACCGTTCACGCGTGTTCACGACGATTTGTTCATTCGGGGCCGCAAGCGCCTCTACATGACGGCGACGCCGCGCATCTACGACCAGGACAGCAAGAGCCGGGACGTGAACTATCCCCAGTTTGCGAGACAGATTTTTTGATTGCCCCGAGGGGCTTGAGT
>CAJMRV010000130.1 GCA_905215795.1 uncultured bacterium
GGGCTCGGCGGGGGTCTTCACGCCGAGCTTCTTGAAGGCGTTCTGACGGTGCACCTCCACGGTTCTCGCGGCGATGTCGAGCACCTCGGCGACCTGACGGTTGACGAGGCCTCGGGCGAGATGACGCACGACGTCGCACTCGCGTTCGGTGAGCGTCCCCCAGCGTTCCTCCGCCTCGGAGGGAAGGAGTCGTCCGCCCGCCTTGTAGACGGAGCGGCACGCCGCCACCGCGATCGCCCTCAGGAGGCGTTCGTTGTCGACCGGCTTTTCAATGAAGTCGAAGGCCTCGTGCTTGAGCGCCCAGACGGCCATGTCGACGTCGCCGTGCCCGGTGAGGAACACCACGGGGAGCGTGTTCCCGCGGGAGGCCATCTCGGTGAGGGCCGAGAGCCCGCTCATTCCGGGCATGCGGATGTCCATGAGCACCACGCCGGGATCCGAGGGGGCGTCCTCCGTCAGGAAGGCCTCCGCGGAGGCGTAGCTCATCGTCGCCCAGCCCTCGATCGAGAGCACGCATTCGAGGGCGTCCCGCATCGAGGCGTCGTCGTCGACGATCCTGACGAGGGCGAGGCGCCTCGCCTCGGCGAGGTCCCGGGGGGACGGCGTCCATTCATGAGGATCCATCATGCCTTTGGTTCTCCTTTGCTGAGTTCGTTGTCCTGATTCTTCATCCTGTCCGTGGCCGCGCCGGCGCGATCGGACGTCTTTTCCGGCTTCGCCTCCACTCTGTCTTCTCCGTCGCCTTCCGCTCCATCGTCCGTTTCATTGTCCCTTTCATCGTCCGTTTCATCGACCGCCGGGAGCACCACCCTCGCCTCCAGCCCGTCCTCATGACGGGTGAAGAGGAGGCGTCCCGCGTGCGACTCGACGAAGCCGCGGACGATGCCGAGGCCGAGCCCCAGTCCCTCGCTCTTCGTCGTGGCGGGGAGCGCCTCGTCGAGGGCCGCGTCGGTGCCGGCGGTGCCGGAACCCGCCTGCGAGACCGCCGCCCAGTCCGCGTCGGCGACGGGACCGGTGTGGTTCCTGACGACGAGGACGGCCGCGGGGGCGCCGCGTTCGTTCACCGTCCGCTCGAGCGTCACCTCGACGGTGCCCTTTGCTTGGGAAGCATGTTCCCGGGGCGCCGCCTCGAGGGCGTTCTTGACGAGGTTGAAGACGACGAGCTCGAGTCCGAGCGGGTCGGCGTGGACCATGACGGGTGCGGGGGCGTGGAGGACGATCTCCGGGGCCGTGTCGGCACTTGAAGCGCCTGCTTCCCCCATTTCTCCGGCTTCTCCCGTTTTTCTGTTCCCGGCCACTTCCTTCATTTCCGGGGCGGGCTTGGCGCCCTCGAGTTCATGGAGCGCCCCGCGGGCGACGTCGACCCAGTCGACGGTCTTCCTCGGCGGCGTCTCCGCCTTCGCCCAGCGGCGAACGCGGTTGACGATCGCGTCGGCGCGGGCCGTCTGTCCCTCGATCTTGCCGAGAATCGCGAAGACGGGGTCATCGGAGCCCAGGATTTCAGAGAGCTTCCGCTTCACCGCGAAGGTGTAGAGCGAGATCGCCCCCAGGGGCTGGCGCATCTCGTGGGCGAAGATCGTGGAGAGCTGCCCGAGGGCGCTCACCTTCTCGAGCCGGGCGATCCGACGGGCCGAGGCCGCGGCGGCGCGCCTCAGGGCGCGTTCCCTCGAGAGCGACGTCTGAAGCATGGCGGTGCGGCGGCGCACGAGCACCCCGACGCGCACGCTGTGGAGGATGAGGCCCACCACGCCGAAGATGAAGAGGAGGATCGCCGCGTGGTAGTGCTCCCAGACGCGCTTCACGGTCCACTCACGCAGGTACGCGTAGGGACCGATCCTCAACGTCTTGAAGAGGCGGTCCACCGAGCTCGTGTCCGTGGAGAGCGACCAGTACAAGCCGTCGCCGGGATCGGGCGTGAGCGAAAGGAGCGTCTTCATCACCTCCCGCGAGAGCGTCGGGTCGGTGCGCCTCACGCTCGCGAAGGTCCACGCCGGGTAGAGCGGCGTGGAGCGCCTGCAGGCCTCCCCCTCGCCCGTCACGTCGTGGACGACGCGGAAGGCGTGCTCGAGCCCGGGGTGCTCCTGGAGCCACTTCTCAAGGAAGCACAATCGCACGAAGGCGACGTCGCCCTCGTTCTTGAGCAGTTTGGGGAGGCTCTCACGGATGTCGTCGCCGCCCCCGACGAAGTCCACCGAGCCGAAGAACGTCTCGGGGTCGTGGCCGGCGTCGGCGATGACGCCGAGCGGGACGTGGTAGCCCGTGAAGGCCGTGGGCGAGCTCGTGATCAGACGGCGCCCCTTGAGGTCGTCGATCGACTGGAGGTCCTTCCTCGACGCGGCCACGACGATGGCGGCGCCGTCGTTCCTGTTCGGGTCCGGATAGCGCGCGGAGACCGCCGTCGCGAGCGGCCTTGCGCCGTAGGCGGTCATGCGGCGGTAAAAGCCCGCCGAGCCCATGAAGAAGTCCACGCGGCTCTCCTCGACGGCCTTCTTGAGTTCGGCGAGGGTGTAGCGGCGCACGACGACGCTCCCCGGGCCGAAGCGGCGCTCGAGGAGGTTGAGGCTCCGCTCGACGATCGGCTCCATCGGGGCGGGACGCACGTACTCGACGATCCCGACCGTGATGGGGCGGACGGGTGTGTGCGGACCGTCTTGCACCACTGAAGACGCCGGGGCAGCGGGTGTCGTCCCGGCGGCGGGGACCGCCGTCGGGAATGCGAGGGCGGCGCCGATCAGACAGGCGAGCACGCAGCCGGGGACCATCCCCCGCAGGGTCCCCCCGTGATGCGGCGTCCTCTGAGCCGTCTGCGTCTTCATCTCCGTCTTCGTCTTCATTCTTGTCGTGTACGTCGTGTGCTTGTCCGTCATCTCTGCTTTGTCTCCGGCATTCCTAAAGGATACGGCTCCGCGGCACGAAGCGTCATTGGAAGGCGTTCCCGACGGCCTTCAAAAGCCCTTTCCTTGATTTCGCTCAGGGGTACGTAGTGAGGCTTTCAACCTATAGTCGGGTCATTCCCGGCGGGGGCGAGGCGTTCTGCAGACCCTCCACCGGGCGTCCCTCCCTTCATGAACGGACGGGATCCCCCGCGGGGCGCCGGCTTTATTCGGCCGCCCCCGGGGCATCCATCACCACCGAATAAAAGGAACCCCGTGGGAACGGAATATCCCGACGGGGCGCACACCCTCACCTAGGAGACAACATGACAAAAGCTCTTGAAGCGCTCTCGCGCCGCGGACTCATCAAGACGGGCCTGATGGGCCTGGGCGCCGCCGCCGTGGGCTCCGCCCATGCCGCCGGCAACGCCGCCGCGGCCAAGGCCGGCGTTTACGACGCCGTCGTCCTCGGCGCCGGTCCCGCCGGCCTCGTCACCGCCATCACCGCCCACGACGCGGGCGCCCGCGTGGTCGTCTGCGAGAAGCGCGACCGTCCCGACGGCAACGCCATCTTCGCGATCGGCTCGGTCTGTGGCTGGGGCACGCGCCACCAGCAGGAACAGGGCATCAAGGACACCGCCGAGGCGTTCTACGACATGATGATGGACATCTCCAACCAGATGGGCGACCCGGTCCTGAACCGCGTCTACACCGACAACATCACCTCCGCGATCGACTGGCTCGAAAGCGACATCGGCGTGAAGTTCAAGAAGATCCGCGTCATGCCCTACCCGCGTCTGGGCCGCACCTGCCGCGTCGACGGCGAAGGCCTCACGGGCGGCGCCCGCCTGGTCCAGAAGCTCCTGGCCGCCTGCAAGAAGCGCGGCATCGAGATCCTCTGGCAGCACAAGGCGATCGAACTCGTCACCGACGACCGACTCCACGTCAAGGGCGTCAAGGTCCTCACGCCGGTCGGCACCAAGGTAATCGAAAGCCGCGGCGGCGTCACCATCGCCACGGGCGGCTTCTCCGCCAACCCCGGCATGGTCGACCAGTACATCGGCGGCTGGGCCACGCGCCTCGTGCTCCGCGGCTCCCGCTCGACCACGGGCGAGAACATCTCGCTCACGCGTCCGCTTTTCGCGAAGCTCGTCAACATGGACCAGTTCCACTCGGGCCCGATCATCGGCGAGACGCACGTCAACCCGGCCGACGTCCTCAACTCCGGCCACGGCCTGCAGTTCAACACGAAGGGCCAGCGCTACATGGACGAGAACAACACCTACGTCATCAAGGCCCGCACGACCGGCCGCGAGACGCTCGACAACAAGGCCTGGGTGATCGTCGACAGCACCTGCCCGGTCCTCGACAAGGTGATCCCCTCGTTCGAACGCCTCAACAGCCCCTACGGCAAGGCCGACACGATCGAGGAGCTCTGCGCCGCCGTGAAGCTCCCCGCCGCCCCCGTCAAGAAGGCCGTCGACGAGTACAACACGCTCCTCGCGAAGGGCCGCCTCGACGAGATGGTCCCGCCCGTCACCTACAAGAAGCCCCATCCGATTGCGAAGGCTCCGTTCTACGCCATCCCGTTCCAGGGCGGCATGACGGCCACCTTCGGCGGTCCGCTGATCGACGCCTCCGCCCGCGTCCAGAACATGGACGGTGAGACGATCCCCGGCCTCTATGCCGTGGGCAACTCCTGCGGCGGCATCTTCTTCCACAACTACGCCGGTGGCGCCCAGCTCGGCGCCGCCACGGTCTTCGGCCGCATCGCCGGCCGCGACATGGCCCGCAACGCCGCCAAGGCCAAGTAACCAGGAACGCACAGGAGCATCAAATGCGAAAGACAACCCTCATCCTGGGCGCCCTCGCCGCCCTCAACCTCATCGCCGCCCCGGCCTTCGCCGCCGAGAAGACGCTCGCCGAGATCCACGGCAAGAGCTGGCCCGTTTCCGACGGCTTCGCCGTCAAGAACCAGTGCATGGCCTGCCACGGCGACTACGCCAAGCTCGGCGCCATGACCGCCAACCTCGACCCGAACCCGCACGCCTCGCACCTGGGTGAAGTGAACTGCACGGAATGCCACAAGAGCACGGCCGCCAAGCCCGAACTCATGTGCAACACCTGCCACAAGTTCACGATCAGGACGAAGGAGGCCCGCTGACGGGCAGACGCACCGGCATTCGGGCGCCGCATCAATGACCACCCGGGGCCGGGTGGCGCAGGGGCGTGAGACCTCCACGCCCCTGCAGGATCGGCCCCAAGACTCCCAGGTCTCCGCTTCCGGTAGCTCCGGGCGGAGGTCGACTTGAAAAGGAATCGGACCCAGGTCCGGTTCCTCTTTTTTTTGTGCAGAGGACCTCCGGACCGCCGACGCCGTCCGCCTTCCTCCAGTCTTCTCATTCCTTCCCGATC
>CAJMRV010000131.1 GCA_905215795.1 uncultured bacterium
CCGTCCAGGCCTTGTCGACCTTGACGATCACGGGCTCGACGCCCTTCAGGATCGGGTTGAAGAGGCACATGCTCACCTTCGGGTCGCGGCGCACCGCTTCGAAGAGCTTCTCATAGGCCTGGAACTTGGTGTCCGTGAGGAGGATGTCCATCATGAAGACGCCGCCCACGCCCCAGCCCAGGCGCAGCCAGTCCTCGCCGAAGGCCTCCTTGACGAGGCCCTCCATGTAGACGACCGCGTCCTGCGGATTCTCCCAGGGGCCGTCGAAGACGAGGCTCACGGGCATGGTGCCCATCTGTTCGCATTCGGCCGCGAGGACGTCGTCCATGCGTTCGTATTCCCCGTAGAGGTCCACGAGGCGGCAGGCCTGGTGCGAGATCAGGCGGCGCGGGTCCTCGGGCGTGCCGTAGACCATCTCGAACTCGTAGACGGGGAGGTTCGCCTCGGTGTAGGCCGCGTAGAAATCCCAGACGCGTTCGGAGTAGTAGCGCTTGAGGCCCTCGATCACGCCGTCGATCTTCATCGGGTGGACCATCGGTTCACGGGCGACCTCCCAGGTGATGTTGAGGCAGGTCATGCGCGCTTCGCCGAGGAGCATCTTCTGGACGATCGTCGGGAGCGGACCGGCGGTGATGATCTTCGCGCTCTGGCGCTTCTCACCGGAGAGGTCGAGCGAGAAGGCGTTCGTCGGATACACCTTGGCGCCCTGCGGGAGGCGTTCGGGTTCGGCCATCAGAAGCTGGATGCGGCCGTCCGGGAGGCTCGCCGCGAGCGGGAAGCGTTCGAAGAGCGCGTCGATGTGGGAGTGCTGGGGCGTGCCCACGCGGAAGACCCAGTGTTCGGAGAGCCCCTCGGGAGCGAGTTCGAAGAGGCGCAGGAAGACGAGCGCCGTCAGGTCGTGGTCGTCCACGCTCACGGAGACCTGGGCGCGGCGTTCGGTCCCGTTGATGAACACCTCGGCCACCTCGAAGACGGGCTGGCCGAGCGGAGCGAAGCACTCGCCGATCTTGTCGATGAGCGTGTCGAGGTCGTTCTCGCCGAAAGCCTTCCAGAGGAGCGCCTCGTTCTTTTCGAAGTCCTCCCAGACGCGGGCGGCCTTCTTCTTGAAGGAGGTCTTCAGGACGGGCACGCGCAGACGGGCGAGGACGTCCTCAAGGAGCACCTCGCATTCGCGTCGGAAGTCCTGCCCTTCGAGCACGGTCGTGAGCGTGAGGGCGGTGCGGAAGGCCGAGCGGGCCTGCACGTAGAGGTCCACGCCGTAGAAGGCGAGGCCCACGCGGTAGTGCCAGACCGGGGATTCGGGGAGCGGATGCGCGAAGAGCACGAGCATCGCCTTGTGGAAGAGCTTGAGGTTGAGGTAGCTCCTCGCCAGGAGCATCGCCTCGTCGGCGGAGAGTTCGTCGACGGGGCGCGAGCCCAGTTCGGTGACGACGCGCTGCTGCTTGATCGGGTCGGCGACGTCGTTGGCGATGTTGATCAGTTCGTCGAGGGGGACTTTGGTCTGGGTCATGTCGGGTTTTCCTGATTGTGGACGCCGCGTTCCTCCCCGCGCGAGGGGACGCTGGGACACGGGCGTCTCTTATGAAACGGTCTCGTCGTCTTCCATCCCCGACGGGGATGGAGAACCTTTGGGATTCTAAAGCAAGGGAACGGCTTCGGGTAGGCTCGAAAACCCCGCCACGGACGCCGTCGCGATAATGCGCCGGAGCCATCGGGAACGCACCCCGGCCGGGCGCCTCGAAGCCCCTTGGAGCAGGTGAATCGGGTATAGTTGTGAGGAACACATGAACACCGCGCGCCCCGCAGGGCACGGGCCTCCCGGGCCTCACCGGGACGCCCCGGCGAAGGCGGCGCACGCACCAAGGACAACACCAACCCATGGCCAAGAACCCGGACCGATTCCACCTCGAGCCCAAGGACGGCGACTTCGTCCAGTACCTCGACAAGCTCGGCAGGGGCGAGATCACCCTGCCAACGACGATCAACCCCTATGCGGGTAGTGCGTCCGACGCCGCCGGCACCGCCGAAATCGAAGCGATCCGCGAGGCCGCGCGCCGCGCGGGCGCCGCCGTGCCCGACACCCGCTGGGGCCGCCGTCCGACCGTGTCCACCTCCGACCAGGCGGGCGTGCTGATCGAGGCCGCCAAGAAAAAAGAGACGCAGTCCCGCCGCTCGGTGCTCGACGAACTCAAGGGCGCCACGCGCCGCATCGAACCCACCGTCAAGGCGCCCGTCCCCTCGGGACGCGTCAAGAAGTCGGTGCCGATCGACCCGCTCTTTCTGCGCTTCCTCGGCTGCGTCGTGCTCATGGGCGCCGTCCTCTGGGCCCTCACGGACCAGGACGACCCCGAGTTCTCCGTCTTCCTCGGCTTCGTGGCCATCAACATGCTCCTCATCTCCTTCAAGCTCGAGAAGGTCGAGGACGGCGAGGCCTGAACCTGAACTCCGCCCGCTGAAGAACAACCCGAACACACACCCACCGGCCCTTCCAAACCCGTCACCTCCTCATGACCTTCGACAACGACACCTCCTCCCTTCTCTGGCTCGTCATTGCGCTCTGCGCCCTCGTCTGGCTGCTCATCTCCTACTGGCGCCGGCTCGACGCCCGGAAGAAGGCGCGCGAGGAGGAGAAGGTCGAGGCCGAGAAGGCGAGGATCCGCGCGATCGTCAGGGCCTACGACCCCCTGAAGGAGGCCCGTGCGAGGACCCAGGCCGAAAAGCTCAGGGCCGCCCGCGAAGCGGAGGCGGCCATCCACGCCTCGGCCGCCCATGAAGCCGCGGCCGCCGTCGGGGCGCCCGCGCCGACGGGCTTCCTCGTCGAAGGAAGGAACGGCACCTATTCGATCCACCGCGCGTTCCCCGCGGTCGACGAGGACGACCGTCCCGAACTCCCCGTCTCGATCGACCCCGGCCTCGTCGAGTCCCTCGACCGCCTCACGGCCGTCGTCGGCACGGCGCCCATGGAGCACAACCGCGCCGACCGCCTCGTGCTCGACGTCGTGCTCACGCACCCGGAACGCCGCGCCCTTCCGATCTGCTCGGTCACCTTCATGGGGCCGGGCGGCGCCATGGGCGCCCCCGCCGCACTCACCGACCCCGAACCCCTCGAAAAGCTCGAGGCCGCCCTCACCGGACGGCTCGCCCCGGCGCCGCTCGTCTCGGGCCTGGGATCCCGCGCCCGAAGCCTCCTCTCGGCCGTCCCCGGTGAAGCCACGGGCGACGACGACCGCGCCCGCGTCATCCTCGAGGCGGTCCTCGACGTGCTCGCCGAAATCGACCGCCCCGCGGGAGAGAGAAGCACCGCCGACGCACTCCCCTTGATGCAGCGGCTCGACGAAACCCTGAGGGAGGGCGCCTCCCGGAGCGTCCAGCTCGGCCGAACCATCGCCCACCAGATCGAATCGGCCCTCGAGGGGAAGACCTCCGCCCACGACGCCGAAACCACCCAGGCCGTCAAGCGCCTCGCCCGCATCCTCCTTCTCGAGTCGTCCGTGAAGACCGCGCGCCTCGTGCTCGCCCTCGGCGACACCGTGCTCCTTTCGAGCAGCCCCGCAACGAAGGTCCTCTGGCGCGCCGGACGTGAACTCGACCGCGCCGACGGCGGCGCACTCCCGACGGCCGTCGCCGTGCTCTGCGCGGGGAACCCCGCCAAGCTCGTGGAGCGGCTCCGTCAAAAGGGCGCCGACGAAAAGGCGCTCTCGCTCCTCGAGGGCTCCCTCGAGGCCACCGCCCGTGGGGACGTGCTCGCCGAGGCGCGGAGGATCGGCAAGCTCGCCGACATGCAGGCCGCCGGCTCCTCGCGCCCGAGGACGCTCAGGCTCGTCTTCACGAAGGACGGCCCCGAAGCGGTGATGGCGTTTGCCGGCGCCGCGCTCGTTCGCTGAGCCCGAAGAACCCACGGGGACAAGGAAAGCCCCCTCACACGCCCGAAACCCCTGTAAAACACAGGGGTTTCGTCGTCCCGGATACCCACTTGGTGGCTGTTTTTCCACGCCTTTCGTCGGAACTTCTACTCGCCCATGGGTTCCGCCCTTGCGCACGATATTTGACACACCTTAAACTCTTTGGGTTTTCACTCGTATATCATTAGGACTGCTCAAAAGTCTTTTATCAAGGATCCGCCGTGTTCAGTACATTCACCGACAAATTCACCCTCGCCAACGGCGTCTCGATGCCCATGATGGGCTTCGGCACCTGGCAGGTTCCCAACGACCTCCCGCTGGAGAGTGCCGTGGGCTCGGCGATCCAACTCGGCTACCGCCTCTTCGACACGGCGCAGATCTACGCCAACGCCACCGCGATCGGCAACGCCATCCAGAATTCAGGCGTCTCCCGCCAGTCCTTCTTCCTCACGAGCAAGATCTGGGCCTCGCACAGCACCTACGACGGTGTGCTCGAGATGTTCCCGCAGCTCCTCGGCCAGCTCAAGGTCGACTACCTCGACATGCTCCTCGTGCACTGGCCCAACACCCAGGGCGAACCGATGATCTGGCAGAGCCAGAACGCGGGCACCTGGCGCGCCCTCGAGAAGCTCTACACCGAAGGGCGCGTGCGCGCCATCGGCGTGGCGAACTTCCTGCCCCACCACCTGGTGCCGCTCCTTGCGCGCGCCAAGATCGCCCCGATGGTCAACCAGCTCGAACTCCACCCGGGCCACGCCCAGCTCTCGGCCGTGAACTTCTGCCTGAACAACCGCATCGCCGTGCAGGCCTGGAGCCCGCTCGGTCGCGGCGTCCTCGTCAAGCACCCGACGATCGTCGAACTGGCCCGCGAAAAGAACGTCACCCCGAGCCAGATCTGCCTGCGCTGGTCGATCCAGCACGGCTTCATGCCGATCGTGCGCAGCCTCGACCTGCAGCACATGAAGGAGAACAAGGAGATCTTCCACTTCGAACTCTCCGAGGAGGAGATGTCGATGCTCGACGAGCTCCCCAACAACGGCTACTCCGGACTCCATCCCGACACGGTCACGTTCTGACGTGCCCCGATTCCGCGGGAAATGAACCGCCGGGCGTCGTCCAGCAGCACGGCGCCTTTCTTCTCGCGTCCGTCCTCTGAAAATCCCGCAAGCCGTTGATTTAAAAAGAAATAATTCAAACAAATGTCGACGGATTGCAACAAATTGCTACACGGAAAACCACCCCGTCCCCACTGTAGTACCCATTTATAGGTATCGCCTTATTCCTTTTTGGAACAACGCAAACGCCTCTCTGATAGGGGTTTACCCCGTTCCGCCCC
>CAJMRV010000132.1 GCA_905215795.1 uncultured bacterium
AGGCCGCCCGTGCCCCGGACACGAAGGAGGAGCGGATGCTCCTCCCCCGCGTCGATCTCGGCCTCGACGGGCACCCCGAAGCGTTCGAGCATCGCGGCCGTCATGTCGATGTAGGGACGGGACCGCACGGGCGCCTCCACAAGGAGGCGGCTCTCCCCCTCGAGCGAGGCGAGGGCGGTGAGCAAGGCGCTCACGTACTGAGAGGAGACCGACCCCGTGATGCGGTGGAGCCCCGGACGGAGGCGGCCGTTGATTGAAAAGGGGAGGCCGCTCCTCCCCGGTGTGCCGTGGACAACGTCCACGCCGCCCCGGGCGAGCACCGAGAGGAGTTCCGCGACGGGACGCTCCGAGAGGCGGCTCCCGCCCGTGAAGCGCACGGAGCGGCCGAGCGCCGCCGCAGCGGCCGCCCCGAAACGGAGCGCCGTGCCGCTCGCCTCGCACCGGCAGAGGGTCTCGGGAAGGCGGCCCTCCCGTTTCCCCGGGACGGAGCCGGGGGTGATCAGGATGCGGTCCTCGTCGATGACGACGCCCGCGCCGAGCGAGCCGATCACGGAGAGCGCGTCGTGGACGTCCCCGGAGCGGAGCCGCGAGGCGACCTCGAGGGGCGACGTGGAGAGAAGCCCCATGAAGAAGAGGCGCTGGAGGACGGACTTCGACTCGACCGCCCGCACATGGGCGCCCTCGCGGAGCACGGCCGAACGGATGACGACGACGTCGGGGTCGCGAAGCGTATGAAGCGAAGTCATCGCAGGGCCTCCGAACGGAGCTCACCGGCATCCGCTTCAGAACCGACGCGCCACGGACGGTGGCGGTCCGAGTCGGGATGGAAGGCCTGGGAAAGCGAGGTGACGGGTTGGAAAGTCCCTTCCGCGAGTGCGGCCGAAATGAAGCGGGCGAAGGGCGCCGGCCCCATGGTGACGACCCGTGCGGGTCCTTTTTCCGAGGAGGGCAGCACCACGGGGATTCCGAATCCGGTTCGCTTCTTGTCGGTGAAGGCGGCCGCGGCGATCATGCCGGGGGCATCGGCATCAAGCTTCCCATGGAGCTCCCCGAGGACCTCCGACGCACGGGGAAGACCATGGACGGCCATGAGTCCGAGGAGACGTTCGAGGGCGTCCGGAGCGACGAGTCCAAGACGCACAGCACCGCGGGTGACGAGCTCCATCCCCGCCGAGACGGCGCGTCCGTGAGCGAGCGTGTACCCGGAGAGCCGTTCGAGGGCGTGTCCGAGCGTGTGCCCGAAGTTGAGGAGACGGCGGCGCCCTGAGCCAGGACGCTCGAAGGGGTCCTGCTCGACGATGGCGGTCTTGAGACCCACGGCCCGGGCGACGAGCCGTGCGGCCCGCACCTCGTCGAAGGCGGACTCAAAAAGCGGCGCCTCCGGACGGGCCCCGTTGATGAAGGGTCCCGAGAGCAGTTCGGCGGCGAGCGCGTCGGCGTCCGCCTTCGGGGCGATGAAGGCGAGCTTCACCACTTCGGCCATCCCGTTCGTCCATTCGGAGACGGGAAGCGTACTCAGAAGCGAAGGATCGATCAGGACGGCGAGCGGATCGCGGAAGACCCCCATCAGGTTCTTCCCCTGCGGCAGGTTCACCCCGGTCTTCCCGCCCACCGACGCGTCGACGGCGGCGAGAAGCGACGTGGGGCAGTTGACGAACGGGACGCCCCGCATGTAGAGGGCGGCGGCGAGTCCCGCCGCGTCCCCGACGACGCCACCGCCGAAGGCGACGACGGCGTCGGAACGGGTGAGTCCGGCCGCGGCCCACGTTGAAAGCAATCCGACGACGGTCTCAGGACTCTTCGTCGCCTCTCCCGGCGGCAGGATGCTCACGACGGCCTCGAGTCCGACCGAGGCGAGGGTGCTTCGGAAGCGTTCGAGATGATGGCGGGCGACGTTGGCGTCGGTGACGAGGGCGGCCCTGCCCGAAGCCCCCGGCACCGCGGCAGACAAGGCCGCCAGGGCGGGGGCGTCCTCGGTCACGACGACGCGGCCCGAGGGGAACGGGCGACCTTCGAGGCAGCCCGGGTTGTTGCTCTCCATGTTGTCCTCCCTAATGGACGATTGCTGGACGTGTGTCCTGGGGTGTGTCTTGGAAGCACCTCCGTGCAGGGTCGTGTTGGTTCGGGGGCTTTCAAACGGGGATTGCCCCGTCCTCCCGTGCACGAAGACGCGTTTTCCTGTAAAGTCCGTTATTGTCCGTACAACCATGTACGTACAAATCAAATTCCTGAAGTTTAACACTCTTCGAAACTTCTGCAGGACCAAAGCGCATGAAAAATGAACATGTTGGAGAACGAGCAGGGCGTTTCTCGGGTCTCCGTGCGCCGCAGGCGCTTCGGGAAAGGCTGCCTGTGCCGCCCGAGGCCGCCCGGAAGATCGCCACGAGCCGGAACGCCGTCGAGGGCGTCCTCGAGGGGACGGACTCCCGGCTCCTCGTCGTGACGGGCCCCTGTTCGGTCCACAACGAAGAGGCGGTGCTCGAATACGCACGAAGGCTCGGCCGGATCACACCGTTGATCGACGACGTCCTCTTGCCGGTGATGCGCGTCTACTGCGAGAAGCCCAGGACGGCACTAGGTTGGAAGGGCTTCATCGCCGATCCGACGCTGGACGGCACGGAGGGGATCGCCCGCGGACTCGAACGGGCGAGGGCGCTGATGCTGGGTGTCTTGAAAGAAGGCGTCCCCGTCGCGACCGAGGTCCTCAATCCGCTCGTCGACGCGTGGCTGGGCGATCTCCCGTCATGGATCGCCATCGGGGCGAGGACCTCAGAGAGTCCCGTCCACCGGGAGGCCGCGAGCGGCTTTCATGCGCCCGTCGGCTTCAAGAACGGCACGGACGGATCGGTCTCGACGGCCGTCAACGCCGTCCTCGTGGCGAAACGCCCCCATGAAAGGCTCGGAATCGATGTAACGGGACGTGCGGCATCTCCACGGCCGCGAACCCGCATGCACACGTGGTGCTGAGGGGCGGCGCCAAGGGACCCAACCATGACGAGGAGAGCGTCGCCCACGTGGTGGCGTCTCTTGAAGCGGCCGGATTGACGGGCAGGGTGGTCGTGGATTGTTCGCACGGCAACGCCTGCGGGGACTTCCGCCGTCAGAGCGCCGCCTTCAGGGACCTCGTCGAGAGAAAGGCGCGGGAAGGTGCCTTGTCGCCGATTGCGGGCGTGATGCTCGAAAGCCATCTCATGGAGGGACGCCAGACGATCGAAAGCCTCCGCGACGGAGGACGGCCGCTCCCGGGCGTCTCGATCACCGACGCCTGCATCGGATGGGAGGAAACCGAAGCGCTGCTCCTGCAAGCGGCCCGGAGACTGCGTGCGGCTCGGAACGACATGACTGACGGAAAGGAACGGGCAGACGAACGAGGGATGCCGCTCGCGGCCTGAAGCGTCAGCAACGGAGTGGCGTCGGCAGGAACTCCGAGTGGAACGAGGAAGGAATTCGAACGGAACTCGGATGGAGCCCGGAAGGAAGTGCGTTGCGGATGGCTTGAGGACGGAATACCGACATGAAGACGGTTTGAATGATGCTTGAGTGAAGAGCGGCCGGTACCGAAATCCGGCCGTTTCACCCTCAAAAAGATTGCAACATAATAGTCGTTATGTTGAATTTGCCGAAAAAGGGCCTTGAAACCATTTGAAACCCAAATCGCCTCGTTCCCAAGCGTCTTCCGATTCAACACCACCCATGAGGGTCTAGCCCGCCGCGTCCCAGGGGGTTATGATGAAGACATGGAGTTCACAACAAGGAGAACACTATGGACTTTGCCAAGAACTATGTATTCGGCAACTGGGTCAAGCCCTCTTCCGGAGAAACCATCGGCGTGATGAACCCTGCGACGCAGGAGGTCTTCGCCCACGTTCCGGAAAGCCGCCAGGAGGACGTCGCCCTTGCGGTGGCCGCCGCCAAGAGCGCGCTGCCGAAATGGAGCGCCATGCCCATGGAGTTCCGCTGCGGCCTGATGAAGGCCATGCTCGAGTACCTTGAGAGCCAGGCCGAGACGATCATCGACATGGAGGTCAAGGAACTCGGCGCCCCGGTCTCGTTCGCCCGCAACGCCCACTGCTTCTATCAGTTCGAGCGCATCCGCTCCTACATCGAGGTCGCCTCGAACCTCGAACTCGAATCGAAGTTCCCCGCCTCGCTCGTCATCCGCGAGCCCGTGGGCGTCGTCGCCGCGATCACCCCGTGGAACTACCCCTTGGGGCAGCTCGTCCAGAAGGTGGTCCCGGCCATCCTGATGGGCAACACGGTCGTGATGAAGCCTAGCCAGGTCACCCCGCTCTCCGCGTTCGTCCTCATGGACGCCTTCGACAAGGCGGGATTCCCCGACGGGGTCCTGAACCTCGTCTCGGGCAAGGGTTCCGAGCTCGGCGACGCGTTCGCCTACCACCCGGACGTCGACATGGTGAGCTTCACCGGCTCAACCGCCGTGGGCGTAGAACTCGCCAAGAAGTGCTTCGACTCGATGAAGCGCGTGAGCCTGGAGCTCGGCGGCAAGTCGCCCGCCATCTGGCTCCCCTCGAAGAGCTACGACGAATACGTCCCGCAGCTCTTCAACTCGATCTTCCTCAATTCCGGGCAGACCTGCACCGCCCTCTCCCGTCTGATCGTCCCGAAGATGGACATCGACAAGGTGCGCGAGGCCTTGATGAACCACCTCGAGGACTACCCCGTCGGGGATCCGGCCGACCCGAAGACCAAGGTCGGTCCGATGGCCACCGTGGCCCAGTACAAGAAGGTGCGCGACTACATCATGCTCGGCCTCACCGAGGGCGCGAAGCTCTTCGCGGGCGAGGTGCCCGACCGCTCGACCGACTCCCTCTACATCAAGCCCACGATCTTCGTGGACGTGGACAATTCGATGCGGATCGCCCAGGAGGAGATCTTCGGGCCGGTGCTCTGCGTGCTCACCTACGAGACGGTCGACGAAGCGGTGAAAATCGCCAACGACTCAATCTACGGCCTGAACGCCGCCGTCAACGGTCCCGACGAGGCGGAGGCGATGGAGGTCGCACGCCGCCTCAAGGCCGGCAACGTCTACGTGAACAACGCCCCGCGCGACGTCTACGCCCCGTTCGGCGGCTACAAGTCGAGCGGCTTCGGACGCGAGGGCGGCCTCTACGGCCTGCTCGAATTCACGCAGCTCAAGGCGGTCTTCCGCAAGTAGACACGACTTCTCCGGGGCGGGTTTCCCGGAGGGCACATTCA
>CAJMRV010000133.1 GCA_905215795.1 uncultured bacterium
TTGGTTTGTGCTCAATCTTTAGGCACGATTCCTAGATACTTCGGGAATTGGGGTTTTTGATTCTGACGCTGTGAGATTGTTGTCGACCCGATGATTCCAGAAGTTCCGGGAGGTTCAGGAGACCTGTTCAGAAGGCCGGGAGGGGATCAGAAGACCCCGGCCTCCTTGGCGGGAGCGGAACCCTCGGGAGCCACCCCGCCGGCCGCGGCGACGCGGTTCGCGGGCTTCAGGGACTCCGCGGGGGCCTTGGGCGCCGTCGTGCGGGCGGAGGCCCACTTGGCGGCGTTCCTGCCCGCGATGCGGCCGTGGACCACGGCGTCAATCAGGCCGGTCCCTTCGATCCTGTCCTTCCCGAAAATGCCGCCCGTGACCTCGCCCGCGGCGAACACCCCGGGGATCGGAGCGCCGGCCTTGTCGAGGACGGCCGCGTCGGTGTTGATCGAGAGGCCGCCCGGCGTGCTGTGAACGGCCGGCTGGATGTGCACCGCGTAAAGCGGACGATGCTTGAGCGTGGAGAGCATCGTCGGACGCTCGAAGTCCATGTCGCGGCCGAGCGAAGCAAGCTGGCGGTAGCGGTTCATCGTCAGGGCGAAGACCTCGGGCGAGCAGTGCATGTAGCGTGCGAGCTCCTCGTCGGTCTGGGCCTTCACGAAGTAGCCGTAGCGGGCGTAGTTCTGAAGCACCGGGAGCTTGTCGATGATCCCCTGGTCGAGGACGAGCCAGGCGTGGCCCGCGGACTTGCTGAGGATGTCGTGCCAGGCCTTGTGCGAGAGTTCGTTGGTGAAGCGGCGTCCCGTCGCGTCGATGAGGACGGCGCCCTCCTGACGGGCCTGGATCGTGATGACGAGGTTCGAATAGGGCATCGTCGTGGCGTGGACCTTCACGTCGTGCATGTCGACCACCTTCGCCTTCAGGGGGAGAGTGAGCGAGATGCCGTCGCCGAGCGTGCCCGGGAGGTTCGTCGTGGTGAGGCCGAAGTCGCCCGTCGGGGAGATCCCGGTCATCTTCTCGTTGGCGGCGAAGCCGCCCGTGGCGATCACGACGCTCGGGGCCTCGACTTCATAGTGCACGCCCTTGCTGGTGACCACATTCACGCCGGCGACGCGGCCGTCGGGACCGATGCGCAGGCTGCTCACGCGGGTGAGCGTCTGGACGGGGATGCGGCGGGATTCGATGCCCTGGAGCAGGGTCTTGACGACCTCTTCGCCGACCATGACGGAGTTGCCCGCCTGGAACTGGTACGGGGAGGCCGCGGCGAGTCCGTTGGGCGCGAGGTCCGCCCCCTTGGACTGGAGCCATTCGATGGCGCCCGTCGAATCGTCGACGAGCTGGCGCACGAGCGCCTTGTCGTTTCCACCCTTGCCCTCACGGAGGATCTGGGCCTCGTAGGCGTCGCCCTCGTCGGCGTCGGCCGTGCTGCGCTTCTTGGCGAGCATGTAGCCCGCGCTCTGCACAGAGTTTCCGCCCACGGTGGGCATCTTCTCGACGACGAGGACCCGGGCTCCCTGCTCGGAGGCGGAGAGCGCGGCCGTCAAACCGGCGGCTCCGGCCCCCACGACGACGACGTCGAAGTGGTAGACCTGTTTTTCTTTTTCCGGAAGGCTCGTGAAGGCCTGTGCAGTGGCCGTCAGGCAAAGACACGCGGCGCAAACCGCGGACCCGGTCCGGAGAGCGGCGAAAGCTTTGGAACGCATACGGTTGTGAGGGTTGGATGGTGTTGGAATCGGGCCTCGGTGAAAACCCTATATAACATAGAGTACCAAAATTGGAGATTTGTTGCAAAGAATCTTCCGCGTTCTTTCAGAAAAACCTGCGCCGCACGCTTTCATAAGAGACGGCCCCTTTCGTCAAACAACGAAACCCATTGATGTCAAAGGACTTTTACATCCACTTACGAATCCCTCCCGGAATCCCGCCGTGAGCCTCACAAGCGCCAACCCGCAAGCCGTTCGAAAAATCCGAACGGTGTTCTCATTTGTTATACGACGATTATCCCGCATTAACTTCCGATTATCTCGGCGCCCCCGGCCGGAAGGCCTCCGACGCTCTCAACTCCGCTCCTAGTAAGGGTTTATACCCATCCCATTTGGGAGGGTCACCACGCCATCGAGGGAACAAAAGCATTATGTCGTCCTCCGCCGCACGCCTTTTAAAGGCGTCTCCGAAGGGCGGCGTGAATAAGGTGACGGCATCCGGAAGTCGGGGTTTACACGAATCGGGTATAGTTAGCCTTTCTTCCAAGACACGGAGTGTTCCCTCTCATGCAGAATCCTGCAAGACGCCAGCCGGTGAGCTCGCTCACGAAAGGCATGGCCCTCGCCTATCTCCTCGCCATCGTGCTCGGCGTGGCCAACGGTCTCTGGGGGACCGGGTTCACGCACGAGGCCGCCGGCTTCATCAGCACGATCTTCATCAAGCTCTTCAAGTTCGTCGCGATCCCGCTGATCGCCGTCACCCTGATCACCACCCTTTCGAGCCTCTCCTCCTCGCGTGAATCGGGCTCGATCTTCGGACGCACGCTCTCCTACACGCTGCTCACGACCGTGATCTCCGCCGCACTCGCCGCCGCGCTCTTCCTCGGGTTCGCCCCCGAGAACGTCTCGAGCGCCACCGCCGCCGCGGCCGCCGAAGGGACGCTGCCCGCCGCGACCAACCACTCCTACCTCGAGTACGCGCTCTCGGTGATTCCGGACAACTTCGTGACGCCGTTCTCCACCGGGAACGTCCTCTCGGTGCTCCTGATCGCCGTGGCCGTGGGCCTGGGCATCTCGAAGCTCCCCGCAGGCTCGTCCGAGCAGGCCACCCTGACCGCCTTCTTCAAGGGCGTCCAGAGCGTGCTCTTCATCCTGGTGCGCTGGCTGATCGCCGTGCTCCCCGTGGGCATCTTCGCCTTCATCTCCGGCGTGTTCGTCGAGATGGAGGGCGGCATCGAGCTCTCGGGCCTGGGGACGTACTTCGCCGTGATCGTGCTCGCCAACGTGATCCAGCTCTTCATCATCCTTCCGCTCATCCTCCGGATCCGCGGCCACAATCCGTGGCGCGTCCTCAAGGGGATGTTCCCCGCGCTCGTCGTGGCCTTCTTCTCGAAGTCCTCCACGGGCACGCTCCCGGTGACGATGAACTGCGCTGAAAAGAACGTGGGCGTCTCCCCGAAGGTCGCCGGCTTCGTGCTCCCCGTGTGCACCACGATCAACATGAACGGCTGCGCCGCCTTCATCCTCGTCACGGTGCTCTACCTCATGCAGAACGCCGGCATCGAGATCACGGGCCTCACCGTGGCCACCTGGATCATCGTCGCCACCGTCGCCGCCATCGGCAACGCGGGCGTCCCGATGGGCTGCTTCTTCCTCTCGGCGAGCCTGCTCGCGGGGATGAACGTGCCGATCCTCCTGATGGGCGTGATCCTGCCCTTCTACGCCGTGATCGACATGGTCGAGACGGCCCTCAACGTCTGGAGCGACTCCTGCGTGGCCACCATGGTCGACGGGGACATGAAGAAGGCGCATCTCGTCTGAGACACGCCCCTTTGAAAAAAGGCACCCGACCCATGAAGGCGTCCACGACGCCCGGAGGCGACTCCGGCGCGAACGGGACGCCTTCCGTCGTTTCAGGGGCCCCGCCTTGGACTACAATGGAATCCGAACAAACCGGACAAGCCGGACGAACCACACACGGCACACCCACTCCCTGAAGGCCCCTCCATGAAACTCCGTGCGAACCGATTCAAGTCGCCGGTCATGCAGATCGGACTGCTCGCTTTGATCGCGGGCATGGGCCCGTATTCCGCCTCGGCCTACGTGACGGCCTATCCGGCCGTGGCCGCTTCGCTCGGCGTCTCCGTGCAGACGATCCAGCACACCCTCACCATCTACCTCTTCTTCTTTGCGGCGAGCTCGCTCTTCGCGGGTGCCATCGCCGACGCGATCGGACGCAAACGCGCCCTGATTCTCTTCACCCTCGTCTTCCTCGCAGGCTCGATCATCTGCGCCGCCACGCCCGTCTACGCGGGCCTCATGCTCGGACGCGCCCTCCAGGGGATCGGCGTGAGCGTGGGCGGGATCGTCGCCCAGGCGAGCATCCGCGACCGCTTCACGGGCGCCGAGGCCGACCGCTACACCGCGCTCATGACCGCCATGTTCGCGATCTCCCCGGGGATCTCGCCGCTGCTCGGCGTCCTGATCACCTCGGTGGCGAGCTGGCGGGCGATCTTCCTCTCGCTCGCGCTCTACGCCCTCGTCTCCCTCGCGCTCACCGCGCGCTTCTTCGTCGACCCGCTCCCGCCCGGGGAACGCCGTCCGTTCTCCCTCAGGGAGCTCGCGGGCGACTGGATCCGCGGCCTCGAGCGGCCCCGCTTCTTCGGGGGCGTGCTCGCCCACGCGGGCTCCTTCATGGGGGCCGTGCTCTATCTCGCCGCCGTCACGAACCTCGCCTTCAACGTGCTCCACGTCGACGTGAAGTTCTTCGTCCTCGAGACGATCCCCCTGATGGCGGTGAGCACGCTCGGCGCCTTCACCGCGCACATGCTCACGAACCGCTGGTCGCCCGACCGGACGATCGCGACGGGCATGGGCGTGATGTGTCTCGGGGCGCTCGTCGGGGCGGTGAGCCTCTTCTCATCGCATCCCCTCGAGGGGCTCCTCGCCGCACCGATGCTCTACCAGGTCGGCATGAGCATGGTGAGCCCCCTCATGATGAACGCCAACATCGGCGACTTCCCTCGCCACCACGCCATCGCCGCCTCCCTCCAACAGACCTTCTGCACGGCCGCCTTCGCATTCTGCTCGGCCACCTGGGTGCCCGTCACCGAGATGGACGCCGGGGCTTACGTGGCCGTGATGGTGGGCGCCGCCCTGACGGGCGCCTCGCTCTGGACCTACGGCGAGCTGCGGCGCCGGCCCGCCTGAGGAAGACAGGGACGGCGGACGAAAAAAGGGGGACGCAATGCGTCCCCCATGACGGAACGAGGCTCCGGAACCGACGTTGGCCCCAATTCCCGAAGTATCTAGGAATCGTGCCTAAAGATTGAGCACAAACCAA
>CAJMRV010000134.1 GCA_905215795.1 uncultured bacterium
CCACCGTTGAGAACCAGATTCCGAGGCGAATATGACTTTGATGACCCCGCGCGGCTTGACCGCTCTCTTCACTTTGTCGGCAGTGCTCCTGTCCTCCCCGCTCCGGGCGGAAACCCCGGACGCCGTCAAGGACGACAAGGCCGTCGCGTCGATCCCCCGCGCCGACAGCAAGGAGGTCGGCCACTGGCTCGGCTGGGTCCTCAATGAGAAGAAGCTCCCGATCCAGGTCGAGATGAGCCTGGACAGCTACCACTGCTTCGTCTGGCTCCCCAAGAGCTCCGGCGAGAAGACCCAGGTGGGCTACTACACCAACAACAAGGACGTCATCACGCTCGTCAAGAACGACAAGAGCGTCGTCGCCCGCTTCAAGCTCACGGGCAAGGACAAGCGCGAGCTCGTCCAGCTCGACGCGAAGGCGCCCGCCGTCACCGACAAAACCGACGAGAAGGCCGTTCGTGCGGCCGAGGACTGCTGCCGCCTGATCAAGCTCTGATCATCCGGTCGTTTTCCAAGGGAATTCCGGCCTCTTGAAAACGGCGCCGGGAATCCCTGAAAGCACATGAAAGGCGTTCCGCCCGTAAGGGCCGGGGCGCCTTCGTCGTATCAGGGGATCCCGTTCCGTTCTCCCGAACCCCGATTCACTTGGGCTCGTCCAGATGTTACAATCCCTGATTCAGTGCAACCCATTTTTTTCAAACGGGAAACAACACATATGAATTCCGACGGCAGCACGATCATCAAAATGGTGCTCTCCTTCTTCGCTTGCGCCCTGGTGTATCTCGGCGTGATCGAACTCTACTACTTCTCAATCCAGAACCCTGTCGAAATCGAAACCTGGGTCGAGATCGGTCAGGAGACGCTCCTTGCCGTCTCTGCCGTGCTCATGTTCGGCGCCGCCCGCAAGGCCCCCCGCTGGCGTGGCGGGCTCCTGCTGATCGCCGGCTTCATCACGGCTCTCTTCATCCGTGAGCTCGACGCCTACTTCGACGAAATCAGCCACGGCTTCTGGAAGTACATCCTGATTGCGTTCCTCGTCGTGCTCTCCGCCTTCGTGAAGAAGGCCTCCTGGCGCACGATCATCCCGGGGATCGCCTCCTGGGCGAGGACCCGTGCGGGCGCCCTCATGGTGGTGGGCCTGGCGATGCTCCTCGTCTACTCGCGCCTCTACGGCTACAAGGGCCTCTGGGCCACGGTGGCCGCCTCGATGGGTGCGGACGGCACGCAGCCCATGTCCTGGGAGGGCTTTAAGAGCCTGGGCGAGGAAGCCGCGGAGATCGTCGCCTACACGCTCGTTTTCTTCTCGTGCGTCCTCTACCGCTTCGAGCTCAAGGGGCTCCAGAGCGAAAACAAATTCATCAAGTGAGTCGGGGCGCCCCTCGGGGCGCTTCCAGTCCTCTCCGCTTCTGCGGAGGACGTCCTCACGCGGGTTCGGTCTTGTGGCCGGACCCTTTTTTTTGCCTTGTAAAAGAGGGTGTTTGGTGTGGCGTGGAGTAGGGTGGTATTGCCATGGTGGAGTTGTTGCAGAATGTTTGTGAATATGTTGATGCGTAAAATAAATGACAGATGGAAAAACAACTTGAACAAAAAAATCACTGCTACAACATACGGATATAGAATTGCTCCCGCAGATATCTGAAGAGGTCTTGCAGGTTTTTCATTTCATTGAAGATATTTCAGAAAACCCTGCAAACAGCCGTCAGAGCTGTATTTTTTGGAGTTGATTTTTTAAGATTTTCAAGTCTTTTGAAGAAAAGAGTCTCCCCTGCATCCCTGCCTCCCTTTTTGCGCGTCGTGTCGCAACCGGGGCTTTTGTTTCCGCCGTGGCAGCCATGGCTGTTTTGAAGGGAAGGGCTACGGCTCCGCCGACAACAAGGCAGACACGTTCGGTGCGTTGCTCTACGCCGACTGGAAGGCCGCCGACAACATCGACCTTGGTGCCCAGGTGGTCTACCTGCACACCACGAACAAGGTCAAGTTCGATGCGGGCATCGATGTCATCCACGCGAGGACCGGCTCCTACGACACGAAGCTCGACGGGAAGGCCCAAGATCGAGAGCCGCATCACGGTCGAGCTGCCGGTGGGCGTGAGCGCCTCGATGACCTTCGAGAAGTCCGGCTGGACGTTCTCACCGAAGGCCGACCTCACCGTCTCGACGGTCCTTGGCAGCCGCGACGCCAAGTACACGATCACGGGCGTCTCGGGCTACTCGAACTCGTTCGAGGCCCGCTACACGGGCCGCTGCTCGGTCAAGGCTGAGGGCCGAGAACGCCTCGGGCCTCTCCGTGGCGGGCTTCTACGACGCGGTCAAGTCGAAGAACGGCCTGGACAACCGTGTGAGGATCGAACTCCGCCAGAGCTTCTGATCCTGAACGCTTCAACACCATTTGGTCCTCATCCCTCCGGCAAGTCCGGGGGGATGAAAAGCGGAAGGGGCGGTGCACACGAATGCACCGCCCCTTCCGTCGTTGTTGGTGGCGTCCTCTGAATCCTCAGAGCTTCACCGAGCGCTTGAGCACGCACTCCATGGCGATGAAGAGCAGCACCGCGAGGGTGACGAGCACCACGCAGAGCGCGTTGGCGACGTCGTAGTCGGCGCGGCTCACCGCGTTGAAGATCTCGAGCGAGAGGGTGTTCGTCCTCCCCTGGATGTTCCCGCCGAGCATCATCGTGATGCCGACCTCGCCCGTGACGCGGGCGGCGCCGAGCAGGAGCCCGACGGCGAGGCTCGGGCGCACGAGCGGGAGCGTCACCCGGGTGAAGACCGTCATGGGGGACGCCCCGGTGATCGACGCGGCCTCCTCGAGTGAGCGCAGCCGCTCCGAGCCGAAGGCGGCCTGGAGGGGACGGATCACGAGGGGCAGCCCCGCGATCACGCCCGCGATCAGCACCGCCGTCGGAGAGAAGATGATCGGGAGGCCCGCCTCGAAGAAGGCGTGTCCGATCCATCCCTCGCGTCCGAGGAGCAGAAGGAGCAGATAGCCGAGCGCGATCGGCGGGAAGACGAGCGGGAGCGTCACCACGAACCCCAGGATGCGCACGCCCCAGGTCGGGCGCCTTGCGAGAAGGTACCCGAGCGGGGGAGCTATCACCAGGAAGACGAGGATCGCGACGAGGGTCGTCTTGAGCGTCAGGTAGAGGCTGAAGAGGACCTCGGGTTCCCGTAGGGTCGTCAGGAGCGTTTCGGCGGGCATGTCTTGCTCGTTCGTGCGTCGTCAGGCGTTCACTTCATCGTCACGCCGAACTTGTCCATGATGGCGTGGGCCTTCGGGGTGCCCAGGAACTTCATGAAGTCCTTGACGTCGGCGTCGTTCTCAGCACCCTTGACCGGCTGGGCGGCCATGTGGATGATGGCGCCGTGGTCGCGGATCTCGAAGTGGCCGGCGACCTTCTCGGGGGCGTTCCTGTAAGCGAGCAGATTGACGAAGCCGACGTCCATGTTGCCGGTGGCGACGTAGCTGTAGACCTGCGGGACGCTGCTCGCGGAGCGGATCTTGTCCTTGATCTTCTCACCGATGCCGGTGTTCTTGAGCCACTTGGCGGCCGAGCGGCCGTAGATGGCGGCCTTCGGGTCGGGATGCGCGACGGTCTTCACGTCGGGTTCGACGATCGCTTCGGGGCTCTTCAGGGAGAGGCCCTTCCTCCAGATCATCACGAGCGGGGTGTCGCCGAGCGCGAGGCGGTCGCCGCCGAGATGCGCCTGGAACTTGTCGAGGGCGCCCGTGTCGGAGATCACGAGGTTCACGCCGTTGCCCTGGGCGACCTGGGCGAGCATCTGGCCGATATTGCCGCCGACGGCCTTGGCGACCTCCTTGTCGGTCTGGGCCTGGTAGGCCTGGGTGAGGGCGTTGACCATCTTGATGTAGCCGGCGCCGGTCGTCACGACGACCTGGGCGTTGACGGAGCCTGCGGCGAGCGCGAGCAGAGCGGCGGCGCTGATCAGGGTGCGTTTCATCATGGTTGGGTTCTCCTTGATTGGGAAAGAGTGGTTGGAGTTGGAAATTCGTGGGGGTCCGCCCGGTCAGGCGGCGAGGAGGCTTCCGGCCGGGCCGTTTCTGACGACGCGTCCGCGTTCGAGCACGAGCACGTGGGAGGCGAGGCGTTCGGCCTCCTCCATGGCGTGCGTGATGTAGAGCACCGGGAGGTCCGTGAGCGGGAGCACGCGCTCCATGTACTCGAGGAGCTCCTCCCTGCGCTCCGGGTCGAGGCTCGAGAGCGGTTCGTCGAGGATCAGGAGCGTCTGCGCGGCGAGCACCGCGCGGCCGAGCGCCACGCGCTGGCTTTCGCCCCCGGAGAGCGAGTCGGGGAGGCGTTCGAGCAGATGCCCGACGCCGAGCGTCTCGATGAGCTTTCCGTCGTCGATCCTCACGGGGCGTCCGCCGAAGCGGCGTCCGAAGTAGAGGTTCTCGCGCACGGTCATGTTCGGGAAGAGCCGATGGGCTTGGAAGAGATAGCCGATTCCGCGTTCGTGGGGCTTGGCGTCGATGCCGCCCGCGGCGTCGAAGAACGTCTCCCCGTTCACCTCGAGGCGTCCGCGTTCCGGACGGACGAGGCCGGCCAGGGCGTGCGCGAGCGTCGTCTTCCCCGAGCCCGAGGCGCCGATCAGGGCCGTCACGTCCGATCCGGGCAGTTCGGCGGCCGCGTCGAGACGGAAGTCCCCGCGCGAAAGAGAGATGTCGATCTTGATCAAGTCGGCTCCGTTATTCGATATGGGTATAACGTCATAGTCTAGCAAGGAGTGTGGACGGGCGCAAAAATCGAATTCGTAAATTCGCGTCTTTCGTTGGACGATACGCAAAGGGACGGGAAATGGTGTTCTGCGGCTCCTTTGTCGATCCATTGCGGCGGCGTATTCCGGGTGTTTCTCCGGTGTCTTTTCGACGTTTTTTTCCGGGTGATTCCTCATGAGGAACGGAGAACGCCCGCGGCGCACATTTCGTGCGCCGCGGGCGTGGGTTGATTGATG
>CAJMRV010000135.1 GCA_905215795.1 uncultured bacterium
TTCATAATATCTAAACCAATGTTTTTTGAACCCGCCGCATGACGGACGATAGCCGCTTCACTCGAAGCGGCTCGGACGGAATGGGAATTTCGGGGGTTCGTTGTTTCTTTGAATGAATTGAATAACTATGCCGGTATCCAATAAAAAGCTGCGTTCCAACCGTGCCTGGATCGAACGTCACATCAATGATCCGTTCGTGAAGCGTTCCAGGGCCGAGGGATATCGCGCCCGCTCGGTCTACAAGCTCATCGAGCTCGACGACAAGGAGCACCTCCTCAAGAAGGGCATGACCGTCGTCGACCTGGGGGCTGCTCCGGGAAGCTGGACCCAGGTTGTCCACGAGCGTCTCCTCGACAAGAACGGGTGCGTCAATGGCCGCATCATCGCCATGGACATACTACCCATGGACCCCATCGAGGGCGTCACTTTCCTGCAGGGGGATTTCCGCGAGCAGGAAGTCGCAGACAAATTAGCAGAAATCCTCGATGGTGACAAGGTCGACGTCGTTTTAAGTGACATGGCCCCGAATCTTTCGGGCGTGGCGGCCGCTGACGCGGCCCGCTCGATCCTTTTGAACGAGCTCGCCCACGAGTTCTGCATGGACCACCTGAAGGACTCCGGCGTCTTCGTCACCAAGGCCTTCCAGGGTTCCGGCTACTCGCAGTTCGTCGAGGCCCTCAAGCGCGACTTCAAGAAGGTCTACACCCGCAAGCCCGCCGCCTCCCGCGACACCTCCGCCGAGGTCTACCTCGTCGCCCGCGAACTCAAGCCCCGCAAGGCCTGAGGACGGGGAACGGGTCCCTTGCGACGCCCCCGCGCCGTCGATTTTGTAGCGAAGTTTTGCAATTGCGCCCACCGCGGGGCCGTTCTCAAGCACAATAAAGGGATACCCTCGTGGAACGGGGTGGTCCCGGAGGGACCGCCGCCGCGGCCACGGCCGGCTGCTCCATGAAACACCCCCTGCCGTTGAAGCGGGGGGATTTCGTCCCCATATACTAAGGACATGCACGCTCGGAGAGGCGCCTCCCCATGCGGGGGCGCGCACCGCGCAACCCGGCCTCTTCGGCCCGTCGGCCCCGTCCGCACGGAAACATTTTCATCAAGGCCCCGCGCAAGCGGGCGCTCCGCTCCCGGCCTCACGGCCCGGACGGTCCGCCCCGGCACGGGCGCTTCCGGAGAATTATTTTGAAATTCAACTTGAGTCGCATCATCCTCTGGCTTCTTGTCGCCTTCGTGATGTTCTCGCTGTTCCGCCAGTTCGACGAGACCACCGATCCCAAGATCGACCAGACGAGCTACACCCAGTTCATGGAAGAGGCCAAGGCGGGCAAGATCGCCCGCGTCGACATCCAGGGCCGTGAGATCACCATCACGCCCAAGGCAGGCCAGACCTACACGATCACGAGCCCGGGCGACCTCTGGATGGTCGAGGAGCTCAGGAAGGACGGCGTCCAGGTCTTCGGCAAGCCCGAGGAACGCCCGAGCCTGCTCTCGACGATCTTCATCTCCTGGTTCCCGATGATCCTCCTGATCGGCGTGTGGATCTTCTTCATGCGCCGCATGCAGGGCGGCGGTGGCGGCGGTGCCCTCGGCTTCGGCAAGAGCAAGGCCCGCATGCTCGACGTGGACACCAACAAGGTGCGCTTCCGCGACGTCGCCGGCTGCGACGAAGCCAAGGAGGAGGTCCAGGAGGTCGTCGACTTCCTGCGCGACCCCAACCGCTTCCAGCGCCTGGGCGGTCGCATCCCGCGCGGCATCCTGCTCGTGGGCTCGCCGGGTACCGGCAAGACGCTCCTCGCGAAGGCCATCGCCGGTGAGGCCGGCGTCCCGTTCTTCACGATCTCGGGCTCCGACTTCGTCGAGATGTTCGTCGGCGTGGGCGCGGCCCGCGTGCGCGACATGTTCCAGAACGCCAAGAAGAACGCCCCGTGCATCATCTTCATCGACGAGATCGACGCCGTCGGCCGCCGCCGCGGCGCCGGCAACATGGGCGGCAACGACGAACGCGAACAGACGCTCAACCAGCTGCTCGTCGAGATGGACGGCTTCGACTCGGGCGCCAACGTCATCGTGATCGCCGCGACGAACCGTCCCGACGTGCTCGACCCGGCGCTCCTGCGTCCGGGCCGTTTCGACCGCCAGGTCACCGTTCCGCTGCCCGACATCCGCGGCCGCGAACAGATCCTCCAGGTCCACATGCGCAAGATCCCGATCGGCTCGGACATCGACGAGAACGTCCTCGCCCGCGGCACTCCGGGATTCTCCGGCGCCGACCTGGCCAACCTCGTTAACGAGGCCGCGCTCTTCGCCGCGCGCAGGAACGCCCGCCTGGTCGAGATGCAGGACTTCGAGAACGCCAAGGACAAGATCATGATGGGCTCGGAACGCCGCGCCATGGTCATGACCGAGGACGAGCGCAGGAACACCGCCTACCACGAGTCCGGCCACGCCATCGTGGCGCGCCTGATGCCCCAGTCCGACCCGGTCCACAAGGTGACGATCGTTCCGCGCGGCCGTGCGCTCGGCGTGACGATGCAGCTCCCCAAGGAGGACCGCTACGCCTATGACCGCCAGTACCTGCTCACCCGCATCGCGATCCTGTTCGGCGGCCGCATCGCCGAGGAGGTCTTCATGCACCAGATGACCACCGGCGCCTCCAACGACTTCGAACGCGCCACGCAGATCGCCCGCGACATGGTCATGCGCTACGGCATGAGCGACAAGATGGGCCCGATGGTGTACGCCGAGAACCAGGGCGAGACGTTCCTGGGCGCCGGCTACACGAACCCGAGCCCGATCTCGCAGCGCACGATGGAGGAGGTCGACGCCGAGGTCCGCCGCATCATCGACGAGCAATACTCGCTGGCCCGCCGCCTGATCGAGGAGAACTCCGACAAAATGCACGCCATGGCCAAGGCCCTGCTCGATTGGGAGACGATCGACATGGAGCAGATCGACGACATCATGGCCGGCCGCGAACCGCGCGCTCCGAAGGATTACGGCACCAAGCCCGCCGCCTCCGACGAGGTCCGCATGGACGACGCCGACAAGCCCGCCGAAAAGGCAGCTGAAAAGGCCGCCGAACCCGAGCGTGCCGCGGAATCCGACGAGGCTCGGAAGCCCGTCGAAACCACGGAGGGTGAATCCAAGGACGCCGCTCCGGCCGACGAGCCCCGTGACGACGACAAGAACCGTCTGAACTGATCGTAGTCCCGTTCAGACGACACCGACCCGGTCCTCCCGAAAGGGAAGGCCGGGTTTTTTGACGCCTGCGTCCCGCTGTGTAGTGGAATTCATCGGGGGCCCAAGCAGGGCGTTCGAGCGGCGCAACAGCGCGCGGCCCCACGGGGGGCGTCGGCCGCCCTCGCGCAGACCTCTGCGAACCGGAACGTTCCCTTCGTAGAGCGTACGGTTTCGGGGATGGCGTCGAGGAGCCTCGCACGTGTTCGGGTTCGACGTGGTCTTCGGTGTGGACGGGCCTGATGGGATTGAGCATCTGCTTTCCTCCTTTGCATTGCTTTCATGGACATGTCCTCAAAAGAGGATCAGGCGTCGGACAACGTTTGAATAAGGAGGTGGCGAACGGAAAACTCCTGGGCATTAGGCATAAAAAACGCCGGACTCCCCGTCGATGGGGAATCCGGCGTTTCTGAAGGTGGGGGACCGTCAGGCCCCGTCACGTTGGAATCCGGGGTGAGCGGAATCCATTTTCATCAGAAGTTCCAGCGAAGGCCGAGGTCGCCGCGCCATTCGGTGCGGACCTTGCCGCGGAAGGAGCGTTCGACGTTCGTGTACACGTAGCAGGCGTCGTTGATCGAGTACGTGCCGCCGATGCCGAGGTTGAACCAGGTGCTCTTGCCGGAGACATCTGATTCGATCTTCTGACCGTTGATTTCCGAGCTGGTCTTCACCTTGCCCTGGAACTCATGGGAGACCGAGGCGCGGGCATGGTAGTTGCCCTTTTCCCAGATGTGGCCGACGTCGATGCCGAGGCGGCCGGCGAACGAGTCAACATCGTCATGGTGGACGGAGATCTTCTGGACCTTGCCGGCGGCGTCGGTCGCAGTGGTCGTCGAGTCCTTCTTGGCGAGATGACCGTAGTTCACTTCGACCTGCGGCAGGACGTAGACCTCGGGAGTGAGGTCGAAGCGCATGCCGTATTCGACGCTGAGGCTCAGGCCGTGCGTGTCGTAGTCGCCAACGTACTTGTTGGTGTCGTCGGCCGTCTTGATGTCGTTGTCGAGCTTGGAGTACTTGCCGACGATGTCGAGGTAGTCGTTATGGGCGCCTTCGTAGGTGCCGTAGAGCGTGATGCCGTGGAGGTGGCCCTTGACGTCGCCGCCTTCGATGTTGCTCTTCGTCTTCATCGTGCCGGCGGCGGCACCGATGCGCCACTGATCGGTCACGGCGTGGTCATAACCCACTTGGACGGCCTGGAAGTTGCCGTTGAAGTCGGGAGTGAGGTCACGGCTCTTGAATTCGCCGGCGTACACGCGGGCCCAGGCGCCGGCCTTGCCGTGCGCGAAGTGCAGGTCGCCGAGACGCTTTTGAACGTCGTTTTGTTCCGCACGCCAGATCGATGTGCCAGCCTGGCCGGCAGACGCAGCGGCGTTCTGAACGTTGTTGAGGAGCTTCTTGGCGGCTTCGGTCTTGTTAGCTTCAGCGTCGTCCTTGTCCTCGACCTTGGGATCGTCCTTGGTACCAGCTTCGGCATTGTCCTTGCCGCTGTCATCGTCCTTGGCACCAGCTCCGGCATTGTCCTTGCCGCTGTCATCGTCCTTGGCACCAGCTCCGGCATTGTCCTTGCCGCTGTCATCGTCCTTGGCACCAGCTCCGGCATTGTCCTT
>CAJMRV010000136.1 GCA_905215795.1 uncultured bacterium
TTCGGCCGTGGTGCCGTGTTCCTTGAGATAGTCGACGATGTCGGAGGTGGAGATCATGGTTTGGTCACTCCTTGGAGTTTGTGTTTTCGAAGTCTTTCGAAATCTTTCGAAGGGGGCCGGCACAGCCGCGCCGGCCGCAGTCGTTTTGTCCGGAAAAGAAAACCGGGGAGGGAAGGTGTTTCCCTCCCCGGCTTGTCATTGGAACATGGATTCCATCATTTCCAGGGTTTCATCAGCGGGCGTGGATCTGGATCACGCGGGGCGCCTTGGCGCGGGCCCGGCGCACGTAGATGCGCATCCAGAGGAGCAGGCCGACGACGAGCGCCAGGGCGATGGCGATGCACACGGCGGCGTAGGCCGGGGCGGCTGCGAAGTTCACGGCCTGGTAGAAGACGACCGCGGAGCTGTAGCCGAGGATGGTGGTCCAGGCGGCGAGGAAGCACATCCAGGCGAAGCCCGCCTCCCTGTAGACGGCGGCGACGGCCGCGACGCAGGGCATGTAGAGCAGGATCACGAGGAGGTAGGCGAACGCGGCGCTCGAGGAGCCGAAGAGCTTCTGCATCACGGCGATCGAGTCGAGCTTGAAGTCGTTTTCATCGGCGACGGCCTGGGCGTCCTCGAGCGAACCCACGGAGATGCCCAGCGGGTCGAGGAGCGAGTCGGCGAGACCGACGAGGTTGTCCTTCGTGGTTTCAACGGCGCCCATGAACGTGTCCTTGAGGCTCCAGGGCTTTTCCTCGTCATCGGCCTTGGCGGCGTCGTCACCGGCGGCGCCGGCGTTCTTGGCGTTTTCGCTCTCGGCGATCGAGTCGTAGAGGGCGTCGAGCGTGCCGACGACCGCTTCCTTGGCGAACACACCCGTGAAGAGGCCCACGGCGGCCGGCCAGTTCTCTTCCTGCAGGCCCATCGGCTTGAAGACCGGGATGATCGTCTTGCCCACGGCGGAGAGCGCGGATTCGTCGCTGTCCTCGTGGCCGAACGAACCGTCGGTGCCGATCGAGTTGAGGAAGGTGAGGCAGGCGACGATGATCACGATCACCTTGCCGGCTCGCATCAGGAAGCTCTTCAGGCGGTCCCAGGTCCTCAGCAGCACGCCCTTGACGGTCGGGACGTGGTAGGGCGGGATCTCCATGACGAAGGCGCTCGTCTCACCGGGGAGGCACACCTTCTTCATGAGGAAGCCCGTCATGATGGCGGCGAGGATGCCGATCAGGTACATGCCGAACACGAGGTTCTGGCCGTTGGCGGCGAAGAACGCGGTGGCGAACATCACGTAGACCGGGAGTCGGGCGCCGCAGCTCATGAACGGAGCCATCATGATCGTGATGATGCGGTCGTTGGCGCGGTCCATCGTGCGGGTGGCCATGATGGCGGGCACGTTGCAGCCGAAGCCGACGATCAGCGGGACGAAGGCCTTGCCGGGAAGGCCGATCGCGCGCATCAGGCGGTCCATCACGAAGGCGGCGCGGGCCATGTAGCCCGAGTCCTCGAGGATGGCGAGGAAGAAGTAGAGGAAGAAGATCACCGGGATGAAGGTGGAGACCGTCTGGATGCCACCGCCGATGCAGTCGGCGATCACGACCTTGAGCCAGGACGGGGCGCCCACGGATTCGAGCCATCCGCCGAGGCCGTCCACGAGGACGCCGCCGACGAACTGGTCGAAGAAGTCGATGAAGGCGGCGCCGAGGTTCTGCGTGAACAGGAACATCAGGTACATGATCAGCAGGAAGATCGGCAGGCCGAGCCAGCGGTTCAGGACGATGCGGTCGATCTTGTCGGTGAGCGTCGTCGAGAGCTCGCCCGTGCGGTGGATCGCCGCTTCGGCGACGCGTGCCACGAACTGGTAGCGCGCGTCCGAGATGGCGATGTCGACGTCGTAGTCGAACTCTTCATTCAGCGGGTCCTGGATGTGGGCGATCGCCTTCTTGATCCCCTCGGGGAGCTTCTCTTCGATCCCCGGGGCGTCCTCGAGGAGCTGCAGGGCGTACCAGTTGGGACGCTCCACGCCGTGGTCGGCGAGGACCACCTCCACCTCGCGGGCGGCCTTGGTGATCTTCGGATCGAACTCGATCTGCATCGGGGGGAGCTTCGGGCTCTTGAGGAATTCGTGGACGAGGTCGCGCACCTCGTTGGCGTTGGAGGTCTTCGTCGCGACGACGCCGACGACGGGGATGCCGAGCTCGCGTTCGAGCTCATTCAGGCGGATCTCCATCTTGTGCTGCTTGGCGACGTCGAGCATGTTGACGACGACGATCATCGGCACGCGCATCTCGATGAGCTGCGCGGTGAGGAAGAGGTTGCGCTCGAGGTTGGAGGCGTCGACGATGTTGATGATCGCCTCGGCCTCGTTGGTGAGGATGTAGTCGCGGGCGACGCGTTCGTCCTCGCCGCTCGTGGAGTTCGGGACGATCGAGTAGATGCCCGGGAGGTCGACGAGCTCGATGGTCTCGTCGAGGTACTTGTACTCGCCCGTCTTCTTCTCGACGGTCACGCCGGGCCAGTTGCCCACGTCCTGGTGGGAGCCGGTCAGGGCGTTGAATAGGGTGGTCTTGCCGCAGTTCGGATTGCCGACCACGGCGACGATGTGCTTGTTGCTCATGAATGTTCTCGCAGAGTGTGAATTACGAATCACTGTCGATCGTACGGGGTGGTCGGCCTCAGTCGACGGCGACTTCCATGACGGCGGCCTCGTCCTTCCTCACGGAGATGAAGCTGCCGCGCACGCGGATCTCGACGGGGTCGCCCAGCGGGGCGACGCGCACGACTTCGAAGGCGGTGCCGGGGGTGGCGCCGAGCGAGAGCAGACGGCGGCGGTATTCGGGTTTGGACTTGTCGTAGGCGACGATTCGTCCCTTGGCTCCGGGGTTCAGATCCTTTAAGAGCATGGATAGAGTCCTTTTTCTTTGAATGCTTGTGTAATGGCTTAGAAGACGTAGATGCGGCTGGCGATTTCGTAATTCACGCCGATGCGCCCGTCGCCCACCGCAAGCAGGATGGAGTCGTTGACGGCGCCGTGGATGATCTCGACCGTCGAGCCCTGGTGAAGGCCCAGTTGCTGGAGGCGGTCGATCTCCTCGGCGGCGATCTTCAACTTGCATACCGTCGCGCGGGTGTGCTGCGGGAGTTCGGTTAAACGGCAGATTCTGCGAGAGCATTGATCCATGGTTTCACTCTTACTAGTACGTTTGTGACATTTTGGTCCGGACGTCGACTCCCGGAGAACGAAATGAGAACCTTTCGCATTTACGAATGTTCTGATAGTGAAGGTTAGTCAGATGCCCCGCAAGAATCAATACAGGAATACCGTTACCGCGAGCACGGGAATGGCATTGTTTGACATAGCGCAAATGAGAATGACTCTTAATACAAATCATCGCAACGGGGTTGATAGCTAATTCCTATGACGACGTTTCCGACGCCTTCACGTGATGACATATACGCGTTGTTCCGACAAGGCGGACTTGAACACGCCCTTTTACGGCGCTCTGAAGCTCCTGATTTCCGGGGCGGCGCGGCGACTGGCTTGCGCCGCAGGCGTTCCGGTGGTATGGAGCACGGCGGATCAAGGATTTGCGGCGTTTCTCCGCCGCCGCGGACGCCCTGGAAAGGGCGTTTCACGGGGAAAAGCGGGGTGGGGGACGCGTCCACTCCCGTCCACCCCTCTGCGGGAGGCATCGGGCGCGGCCGGGTGCCTCCGGGTGGGTAGGGAATGCCTCCCATGATGAGAGGGCAAATCCTTATTGTCCGTACCGAATACGTCATGGTAACAATTTGTATGCGGCTTTGCTCTGAACCTCCCGACCCCGTGGGCGTTCAGGGAATGCCGCTCCGACGGAAACGCCTTGCACGGATTTTCCGGAGGAGGACATGAAAACGAAAAAACCAACGCAGAGGCGCGCGGACGGCTCCTCCGGTCCCGGGGCCGGGGAGGACGCGGGCGCGCCGGGTGGAGCATGAATCCTTATGAAATACCGGAGGGCCGGTCCTTGGTGCGCGTCGTCGAGAGCGACGAGGCCGCCCGCTCCACATTGACGCGCGTCCTGACGGAGGCGGGCTGGGAGTGCGCCGTCTACGGCTCTCCCGAGGAGTTCTTCGTCGAGGACGCCGCGAGCGACCCGGGGTGCCTCGTCACCTCGTTCGAACTTTCAAGCCGCTCCGGGCTTGAGTTCCAGCTGGAGCTCCTCGCCCGGGACATCACGCTCCCCGTGGTGTTCTGCTCGGAGATCTGCACCGTGCCCAAGGTGGTCCGTGCGATGAAGCAGGGCGCCGTCTCCGTCGTCGAGAAGAAGCGCGGGAACGACTACCGCCTCCTGACCGCCGTGCGGGAGGCTTGTGAACTCGGGGGCGCCCGTCCCAACGACACGATCCGCGCCAAGCGCGCGTGGCTCTCGCTCACCACGCGCGAGATGGAGGTCGGGCTGATGATCTCCCGGGGCCTTCGGAATCGCGAGATCGCCGAACGCCTCGGCGGACTCTCCACGAAGACCGTCCAGGCCCACTGCGGGCTCCTTTACAAGAAGCTCCACGTGAAGAACCGGCGGGATGCCGCGAGGTGGATCCATGAGCACCGGGCGCTGATCGAGCAGGCCTGATTCGGAATCAAACTGAAAGTCCGAAGGGACAAGACCAAAGACCCATAACCAAAAACAAGGACGCCGCCCGTCGATCGACGAGCGGCGTTCTTTGACTCGCGGATCCCTGTCGGGTGCTTGAACTGGTATGGAAAAGTTAAACAAGCAAAATTAGTGCCCTGAAACCGAAGAC
>CAJMRV010000137.1 GCA_905215795.1 uncultured bacterium
CTTCAACCGATGTTCACACTTATTGGTTTCGTTGAAATCAATTTTTTAAAGAACAATGCCTCGTGTGAGGCAAGGTTTTGAATTTTACGCAACGCTCAGGAATTTGTCAAGAGCTGTATTGAAAAATTTTTCAAAACCGATTGTTTCGCTACTGCCGCAGGCCTTTCGTCTGGAAGACGTTGCGTCTGCGTCGTGGCGAGGAGTTGAATTAAACACCCAATACCCCCCAGAGTCAACCCCTACCTCCACAAATAACGCGAATGCGGTACGAAAGAGACGGAAAAGGCCGGGAATCGGCTTCCCGGCCTTGTTCGAGCACTCTCCGTACTCTTTTTTTCAGCGCCCTTTGCTCATCTCCGAGGAAACGCGTTCGAGGTCCTCGGGCGTGTTGACGTTCTCGAAGGCACGAGGATCACCCTCCCAGAGGACGGGGACCGCCCGTGCGTTCTCGACGAGCCAGCTCCTCACTCGGCGCTCACCCGAGGCGAGGTACGCCGCCACATCATCAAGGAGGCTCCTGTGGACGAGCGCGATGGTGCTCTGGTCGCGTCCGCCTGAAACAATGTAGAAGGCCCTCGCCTCCGGATGTCGGCGGCTCGCTTCGGCGAAGAGTCCCAGGAGTGTGTCGGGTAGACGCGGGACGTCGCAGGGCGAGGTCATGATCCAGTCCGTCTCAAGAAGGCCCGAGTGCCCCACCGCTTCGAGCGCCGCCAGAGGCCCCGGACGGTCGTCGCCCACGTCGGGGAGGACGCGCTCCACGCCGAGTGCCTCGAAGGCCTCGGCGTCCTCGTTGGCGGACACCCAAACGGAGCGGACCTGCTTTGAAAGGGAGGCGATCACGGGGTCGACAAGACGTCCCCCGGCGAAGGGCACGAACGCCTTGTTGACGCGTCCCATGCGGCGGCCCAGCCCGCCCGCGAGCACGAGCCCGGTGACGTTGCCGCGGTGCGGTGTGTCCATTGTCATTGGTCCTCCCCTGCGGGACGGGGGTTTCCTCCCCGTTCCCCCTTATTGTGCGAAGAAACGACGTGCGCTATCCTCAAATCATCGGCCTTTGCCTGAAAGGCCAGTCCTACGGAAATTCTAAACGATAAAACCATGCTGATTCCCACCCCCAAGATGCTTCCGGCCGCGGACGTGCTCGCCCGTCTCGAAACCTACCTTCCCGAAGAACCGCTTCCCACCGAGGAAGTCCCGCTGCTCGACGCCGCCGGACGCATCCTCGTCGAGGAACTCGTCGCCGAGGAGGACTCCCCGAGGTTCGCCAACGCCGCCATGGACGGCTTCGCCTTCCGCTACGCCGATGTCGAGGGTCGCGGCCGCGTCACCCTGAAGGTGGTCGGCCTAGCCACCGCCGGCCATCCGTATGAATCCCCCGTCGGCGAGGGAGAGGCCGTGCGCATCATGACCGGCGCCAAGCTCCCCGAGGGGCTCGACACGATGATCCAGTTCGAGAAGACCGAAGGCGACGACGAACACGTCTCCTTCGACTCCTCCCTGATGTCGCTCAACAAGAACGTCCGGCTCCCGGGCGAGCTCTACTTCAAGGGCGACGTCCTCGTGAAGTCGGGCACGATCGTCTCCGAAGGCGTCGCCGCGCTCGCCGCCGGCATGGGCAGGACCACCCTCAAGTGCCGCCGCCGTCCCGTCGTGGGCGTCTTCGCCTCGGGCGACGAACTCGTCGAACCGGGCAGCGTGGACGTCCTCCCCGAAGGGAAGATCTACAACACCAACGGCATCACGATCACGATGATCGCCCGCCGCCTCGGCGCGGACGCCCATTACCTGGGCATCCTCCCGGACGATCCCGAAAAGAGCGCCGCGCTCCTCAGGGAGGCCGTGGCCACCCACGACATCCTCGTCTCCTCGGGCGGCGTCGGCCCCGGCGTGAAGGACTACACCTCGACGGTGCTCGCCGAGCTCGCCGACGTGGAACACCACCGCGCCATGCTCCGTCCCGGCAAGGCGGTCGTCTTCGGACGCTTCCTCTCCGGACGCAAGGGCCTCTTCATCGGACTCTCCGGCAATCCGCTCGCCGCCGCGCAGACGGCCCGCCTCTACCTCAAGCACGCCGTGGACGCACACCTCGGCGTGGACGGCGCCCCCGCCCTGAACCGCGCGGTGCTCGCCAAGCCCGTCAAATCGAAGGAAGGCCGCATCGACCTCGTGGGCGGTTCGCTCTCCACGGACGACGAGGGCCACCTCGTCCTCACGCCCGCCCGCGGCCAGAACTCCGCCTCGCCGCTCGGCATCGCCAACAGCCCCGCCACCGCGATCCTCCGCGAGGACGTGGGTGAGACCCACGAAGGCGACCTCGTCGAACTGCTCTACGCCTGAGAAGGCACGACCCGACTTCCATGACGAAGCCCCCACGGATCGCTCCGTGGGGGCTTCGTCGTTTCAGCGGGGAATCACTTCCCGCTCTTTTCCTTTCCGTTCCCGGCGCCGGCCTCGCCCTGGGAACGCTTCTCGGCGCGCTGGTTCGAACCCTCGCGCGTGCGGCGGTTCTGGTTCTGATTGGCGCCGACGTCCTTCTTGGGGCCATGGCGGTTCGGACGGTTGCGGCCGGACCCGCGCTTCTTCGGACGCGGATTGCGCCAGCGTCCGCCGGGGGCGCGCTTGGCGACCTCGCGGCCCAGGTTCCTCGCCTTCTCACGGGCCTGCTGTTCGGCGAGCACCTCGGGCGAAGCGGGGATGATGGCGGGTTCGAGACCCGGTTCGAGCTCCTCGTCGGCGGAGACGACGGAGACGCGTCCGTCCTCATCACGGACGACGATGATCTCGCCCGCCTCGAGGGCCTTGGTCTGCTGCTCGAAGGCGAGGCCGAGGCCGGCCGCCTCACGCGGATCGAGCTGGGCGGGGATGATCACTTCGCCGGCGAGGTTCACCACGCCGCGGTACCCCACGGCACGCACCTTGATCGTGTCGTGGATCACGTCGTAGACGCGGTCCTCGTGCTGATGGCCGTGGAAGATCCAGTTCACGCCCATCTTCTTGGCGAGGTCGTCGAGGGCGTTGAAGCCGCGCTTGTGGCAGCTCGGCGCCTCATGGGAGACGAGGATGTCGGCCTTCTGGCTCAAAAGATAGCGGTACACCGACGGGAAGATCGTGGTGCGGTGGCGGCGGGGCACGCCGCCCCTCCAGGAGTTGCTCGGGCCGAGGCGCCTCATGAGGCTCGACGGCGTGGGATAGTTCGGCGCGCCGTCGGGCATCCAGACCTGGCCGCGGAAGACGCCGCCGAGGCCCGCGATCCTCATGCCGCACACGTTGATCACGCGTCCGTGGAGGTTGTGGGAGCCCAGGCGCGAGCGCCAGAGGTTGTCGTAGAACTGGTCGGTGTCGGAGTCGTGGTTGCCGGGGATCCAATAGATGTCCGTGTAGGCCAGGGCCTCCTCGAAAACCTGTTCCATGGGTGCGGGGAGCTGCATGTCCCCGAGGATGATCATCGCGTCGGGATGATAGAGCCGGGCCGCCTCGTTGATCTGATCGAACCCGCCGTGGGGGTCGCCGCAGAAAAAGAGATTGGGCAGGCCGGTCTCGCTCGTGGGCGTGGTTCTACGTCTTGGACGTGAACGACGAATCTTTTTCGTCTCTTCCTGCATTCGGGAAAGTCCTTGTCAAAAGGGCCGGGAACACCTCCGCGGGCGATGGGGACGCGCCGCGGGGCTCACTCATAGCCCTGTAAAGTCTCATGAAGACGCTTGAGGACCTCCTCCCTGAGTTCTTCCGGGGCGAGCACCTTCACGTGGGGACCCCACGAAAGGATGGCGCTCACGAGCTCGGTCGAGTCCGAATAAGGGACCGTGAGCCGGAGCGATTTCTTCACCCTCGCCTGACGCTGCCGGGGATGCCAGCACTCCTGCTTGACGAAGGGCTTGGCCGTTTCATCAAAGAGGAGCACCGCCTTCTTGAGCACCGCCCCCCTGAAGAGGCCGTACCCAGAGTCGAGCCGGCGTGCGACCTCCTCGGGCGTCGTGCTCCGGGAGGCCTCGCCCGTCGGATGGGCGCCCTTGATGTTCTCCATGGAGAACGTCCGCCAGGCGTCGACCTTGTGGCAGTATGCGTCGAGGTACCAACGGTTCTTGTAGTGGACGAGCCGGGCCGGGGAGACCACGCGCGGGCGCTTCCTCTCGCCACGTCTTGAGACGTACTCGATGCGGAGGCGCTGCTTGTGGGCGATAGCCAGGCCCACGACGCCGAAGAGCGGCGTGGATTCGTGCTTGGCCCCGCGTTCCACGAGGAGCGTGCGCCGGAGGAGCTCCCCCGGGGACATGCCGCCGCGGGCGAGGAGTTCCCTCACGCGGGCCAGGATGGGTTCGATGTCGTCCGTGAGCAGGGAGTCGGCGTCGCGGCCGAGCCCTTCGAGGAGCGTGTGCGCCGACACAAGGGCGTAGAGTTCCTCGCCCGTGTACCAGGTGCGCTGCGCGCGCACCGCCGCCGGGATCCTCGCCGCCGTCCTGGCGGCGCCCGACCGGTCCTCGTAATGGTAGGCTCGGCGGGCCCTTGAATAGACCACGGGGGCGAGAAGCGTCTCGCGCATGTAGCGCAGGTCGCGCTTGATCGTCGGGGCACTCACGCCGAGCACGGCCTTGAGTTCGTCAAGGCCGACGAAATCCCGTTCGCTCAGGAGGCGGTCGATCATCGTCCGCCTCTCCGCGCTCGTCAGCACGAGGGCTCCTCCTCTTCCTCACGGCGTCCCGTCCCGGGCCGCCACTAAAAAAACGTTGTCGG
>CAJMRV010000138.1 GCA_905215795.1 uncultured bacterium
ACGGTTGGTGGTGTGAGAGGGGAGGAGCACTGAGAGTGCTCCCCTCTACTCGATTTGATGGGCACTCTTGAGAAACCGGTTGATTCAGATGTCGTTCAGGACTTAGGGATGTTCTGGTGTTGCGAATTCCCTGTCGCCCTGCACAATGGAGTAGAGTTGGAGAGTTCCAACTGTTCAGGAGGGATTCATGCCTTTTAAAAAAATAAATATTCCGGATTGGAGTTCGATCCCAACATGATCGAGTCGATATTGAACAAACGGGTTCGTCCTGTCGAACAGGCGATACCTGTTTCGTTATCCCGACAGTCTTACGATGATGTGATTGAAGCCCGCATAGGAGCCATCTTTGTTGATTTGGTGGATTCCACATCGTTTTCCAAAGAATTGTCACCAATCAATGCGCGGATATTTCAGGCATATGTGGCCGAAGTGCAGTCGGCTTTGGAGGAGTGCGAAAGCATAACGAAGGATCAGGGCATACGTGGAGATTGTGTGTATTCCATAGTGGATGCTTCAGGTAGTGATGCGCTTTGTAAGCTTATGAAAGCGGCATGTCGGATTGATTCAATGATGGCGGAATTGAATGAATCCATTTTAAAGATTTGTCCGTATAAGCCTGGCTTTAATCTGGACTCTTGGAAGGGCTTGCAAGCGGGAATAGGTGTGGGTGTTTCTAATGGCTTGGTCGTCAAGGTGGGTGCCTATGGAACGCCAGACAAGGACAGGATTTGGTTGGGGGACGCCGTCGTTGATGCTTGCAATCTTGCCAGCCGAGCAGGGAGGAATGGAAACGAAAGCGTCATGGTGTCCGAAGAGTTTTTTGTAAATTGGCCGTACAAAAATACGCATTTAACTCCTGATCTCGTTGGAGAGTTCAGACGTTCTGGGGATTCATATGGAGTTGTTTTCGACCGATATGGAATGCATTTCTTTTTATGAAATGCGCAGATTGAGGAATTAGCATATCCATCGTTGGAAATAAATTGCTTTTTGGGAATAAACGAATGCCAATGGATGCCGACACATATGAATTTGATCCGACTGAGGCCAAGGAAATATATGAAAAGGGGTTTGAAGTATCACATGCCAAACCTCTTCCTCCCATAGAGAAACACGAGTTGACCGACGTTTACGAATTGATGGTAACCGCTTTGTTCGTTGATATTGTGGATTCAACACCTTGGTTGAGGAGTGCTGACGAAAGATACATGAAGTTTCTTCAAATTCTTGTTTCTGAGGTACAAAATCTCTTTTTTGGCTGTCCGAATGTCCTGGAAACCGGTGTTCGAGGGGACTGCCTATATTGCATTGTAGAATCAGAAAGGGTTAAGCCTTTCGGCCTGTTGGTTCAAAAAGCACTCCTTATTTTTTTGGTGGTTGATGATTTAAACAAGCGTATCCAACAAGTAGGTCTTCCCAAACTTCGGATTGGCGTGGGTGTTGGGGTGGGGCCCGTGAAAGTCATGAGGGTTGGTAGAAACGATGGATCCGATTGGGCGCGTGTATGGTGCGGAGGTGCCGTGATTGATGCATGTCATTTGGCTAATGAGGCCGGACGAGGAGAGGTTCTCCAACAAATTCTTATGAGCAAGGAAGTTTATGATTACTTGCCCGCGGAATTGAAAAACGAATTCAACCAAATCTCAGTAAAGAAAGTGATGGGACCGGTATATGGCTATACCAACAGCAAGGATTGAGTTTTTTGGAGATCGAAAACAATATGTCTAGTGAGAATAAAGTAGCGTTGGCTCGAGAGTCGTTGGACAGGACGAACAGCTGGATAGCCAACTCGGATATAAAATCCCAGGTCATTTTGGCGGGCGTGGGAGTCGTATTGTCGTTGATGCTGTCTTCAGGGCTGCCTTCGACGGTTCATGAGTTGATTCAGGCGATTGCCATATGCGACTCGTTTCTTCAATGCATTGCGTTGCTGCTTTTGATGCTTTGTTTTGGAGCGGGTGTTTTTTGTTTTGGAACGGGGCTTTATCATCTGTATCGAGCGTTGGTTCCCCATTTGAAAGACGACAACGCGGTCCGTGAGTTGTCTCGTTCAGGGAAAACGGATGGTCCCGAAAAGAACAGGTTTTATTTCGGGGACATCGCCTCGATGGATTTTTCAGAAATGGATGAACGTTATTCGAAGATTAATGAAAACAGATTATTTGCGGAGTATCTTCAACAACTCCAGGTCAACTCCGTGATTGCCAACGAAAAAATGGAGAATAACAGGAAAGGACTGCGTGAGGTCGGTATGGGGTTCATCTTTCTGATGGTGTTTCTTTTCGCCTGTCCGTTCGCCATTGGGTAGAGAAACATCGACGTAGACACAAATGCAGGAAACCAAAAGGAGAGCTCATTTTCAGAGGCTCTCCTTTTTTGATGGCGAGACGGATTCTTCTTCGTTGTCCAGTCCTCAATCGTCGTCGTCCATCCCCGGGAGGTCGAGTCCCATGGGGCCGGCTTCGCGTTCGACGGCGTGGATGAAGCCGACCCAGGCCGGGTCGAGTCCGGGGAAGCGTTCGTCGCGGGGGAGATCCCCGTCCGTCTCCCCGGTGTCCTCCCCGCGGCGGTCCACGGTCATGATCTCCACGGGCGGAGCGCCCCTGAGGCCGGCCGCCTCGGGAGTGAAGAGCGGTGCGGGATCCTCCGCCTCGGGGATGGCGCAGAGCAGCCAGAGCCCCTTGAGCTCGTCCCCGGGATGCGTGGGCGCGAGCGCGAAGAGGTACTTGTAGATCATCTTGAGGACGTCGCGTTCGAGCACCTTCGAGGGGCGCGAGTACTTGGCGTCGGCGACGAGCCAGGAGGCCGTGCCGTCGCGGCGTTCCACGCGCACGACGAAGTCGGGCGTCCAGACGGGGTTCTTCAAGGGGCGCAGCCCCGTCTCCTCGTCGATCCCGTAGGGGCTCGTGCGGGCGAGTCCGAGGCCGTTCTGTTCGGGAAGCCCCGCCATCCGGACGACGGGCTGCGCGTAGACGCGGCAGAGCGTCCCGTTGGGGTGTTCCAGGTCGAAGGTGTTCGTGAAGGAGGGCGCCTCGAGCGCCTGGCGCGGCGTATCCTCGTAGGTGAAGCCCGCGGCACGGCGGATCACGAACCCGGCCGCCTCGAGGGCGGAAAGGAGCTTCACCTGGGTGTAGTACTCGAAGAGCCTCGAGGTGTTGAACGACTCGAACGCCTCGGTCTCCACGAGGAGCGTCTCCTCGAGCGGGGAGGCGCGGTTCTCGAACTGGCGCCTCACGGCGTGGTGGAGGATCCGGTAGACGGGGTTGGACCACACGGCGGGCGTGGGCTCGGGGATCCGGGCGAGGGTGGGGATCGACCCGAGCGAGGAGGCCAGGCCGAGCGCGTTGGCGTAGGTCTCGAGGAGGCGCTTGGTTCGGTTGAGGTGCTCCCGCCAGCGTCCGGCGAAGAGCCCGGTGTCGAGCCGGACCTGTTCGACGAGCCAGTCGGTCGTGCGGATGTAGCCCGGGGACGCGGCCGTCGCCGGTGTCGTCGTCGCCGGTGTGTTTTGTTCCGATCCGGCCGATGCTGTCGCATTTGAGTTCTGTGTGTCGGCGGAGCTTTCCGCAGCGCTCCCCGGCGCTGTCTCCTGCTTCCCGTTCAGACCGTCGTTCCTTTCAGAGCCGGCGTTTCCATTGGCCGCGGCGTTGCCCGGGAATCCATTTGCCTTCCCGTACGGGTTCGTGTCCGCGTGTTGTTCCGCCGCGGCATGATTTGGGGTTGTTGAATGGTTGTCGGCACTGCCGGCTGTTCCGGCGCCTCCCCGGGGCTTGGCGGCGGTTTCTGCGACGGCGCCCGACTCAAGCCTGGCGAGCTCCTTTTCGAGGTCGGCGGCGAGGGTCTTCAGAAACCCCAGCATGGCGCGGTTCTCGGCCGTGTCGAAGCTCTTCACGGGGTGGTTCACGAGGGTGCGGCGCGGCAGGTAGTGCTGTCCGCCCACGCGGATCCCGGTCCTCGCCGTCGTGAGCATGAGCTCCTCTGGGTGTTCGGCGATGAAGCGGATCGTCCTCGAGTCGAACTGGCGCACCTTCTCGAGGGGACCGGTCGTCTCCTCGTGGACGATTCTGGAGCGCATGTGGGAGCGGAACCCCGCGAAGTGCGTCTCGAACGTGCGGATCGTCTCCTCGTTCACGCGGGCGCGTTCCTCGATCCCGGCCGGGGGCCGCACGCTGAGGCGCCCTTCGGGGCGCACGAAGAGGTAGCGCTCGTTTTGCGCGAGCACGGTCGATGCGTAACGGCGCAGGCGCGGTCCCTCCACGGCGGGGACGTGCACGGGGAGCGCGGGCGCGGCCACCTCGAGGGTGCCGCCGCCCTCGGCGCTCGAGAGGCGCACGACGAAGCGGAAGGCCGCCCAGCCGATGCGGCCGAGGAGCGGCTTGGAGCGGGTCGTGATGATGCGTGCGGTGGCGCCGGTCGTCTGCAGGCAGTCCACGGGCTCCCCGTCGAGGAGGAGCGTCGTGGTGAAGCGCTCGGGGGCGGTCCCCTCGAGCTCGAGCGTGAACGTGAGGTCGCGTCTGGAGTTGCAGAGTTCCGCGAGGCGTGCGTCGGAGAGGTGCGGCAGGCTCGCCACGTGCGCCATGTGCGTCATGTGCTCCACTTGGCCGTCGGGCGGCGTCCCGGCGAGGGCGTCCTGAGGCAGCGCCTCCGCCTCGAGCGGGACGGCCGCTTCGGGTGGCTCGCCGGCCGCCC
>CAJMRV010000139.1 GCA_905215795.1 uncultured bacterium
ACCTTCTCGCAGGCGGCCCGGTCGGGGGCGTGCTCGCGGCAGACCTCCGAGAGGCCCTCCGCAATGGTCTTCAGGCGCCGGGCGAGCGGGAGCGCCCGGTTGGGCTCGATTACGCCGCCGGCGACGAGCCTGACGGCCGGGCCGTCGAATTCAACGACGCCCCAGCCCGTGTGGTTGATGCCCGGGTCGATGCCGAGAATGCGGGTCCCCAATTAGTCCTCGCTTCAGCGGCCGAAGCCGCCCATGCCGCTGAAACCGCCCATGCCGGGGAAGTTCTTGCCCATGCCGAGCGAGCCGAGGGCGCGCATCATCTTGCCGAGCCCGCCGCGCTTCATGCGTTTCATCATCTCGCGGGTCTGGTCGTACTGCTTGAGCAGACGGTTCACTTCCTGCACGGTCACGCCGGCGCCGGCGGCGATGCGCTTCTTGCGGCTCGCCTTGATGAGGTCGGGCTTGGAACGTTCGCGCGGGGTCATCGAATCGATGATGCCCATCGTGCGGCCGACCATCTTCTTGGCCTCCTGGTCGTTGACCTTGTCGGCGAGCTGGGCGAACTGGGCGGGGAGCTTCTCGAGCATCCCGGAGAAGCTGCCCATGTTGTTGACCTGGGCGAGCTGGGCCCGGAAGTCGTTCAGGTCGAAGTGGTCGCCCGTGGCCATCTTCTTGGCGAGCTTCTCGGCTTCGGCCACGTTGATCGAGCGCTGGACGTCCTTGACGAGGCCGACGATGTCGCCCATGCCGAGGATGCGGGAGGCCATCGCTTCGGGGTTGAACGGTTCGAAGCCGGTGAGCTTCTCGGCGCTGCCCACGAACTTGATGGGCTTGCCGGTGACGTGGCGCACGGAGAGTGCCGCTCCGCCGCGGCTGTCGCCGTCGGTCTTGGTGAGGATGATGCCGGTCAGGGCGAGGCGTTCGTTGAAGGCCTTGGCGGTGTTGACGGCGTCCTGGCCGAGCATCGCGTCGATCACGAAGAGGGTTTCCGCCGGCTTGAGCTCCTCGTGGAGCGCGGCGACCTCGTTCATCATCGCCTCGTCGATGGCCAGGCGGCCGGCCGTGTCGACGATGAGCACGTCGTAGAAGCGGCGGCGGGCCTCGGAGACGGCCGCTTCGGCGATCTCGAGGGGCTTCTGATCGGGCGTGCTGGGGAACCAGTCGGCGCCCGCCTGTTCGGTGACGGACTTGAGCTGTTCGATGGCCGCGGGACGGTACACGTCGGCGGAGACCGTGAGGACCTTCTTCTTTTTTTCCTCGGTGAGGTACTTGGCGAGCTTGCCGGCGCTGGTCGTCTTGCCCGCGCCCTGCAGGCCGGCGAGCAGGATCACCGCCGGGGGTTGGCTCCGCAGGTTGATGCCGCGTTCCTCTTCGGGAACGTCGCCGCCGATGATGCGGGTGAGTTCCTTCTGGACGACGCCGACGAGGGCCTGGCCCGGATTGAGGTCGCCGACGACCTCCTGGCCGAGGGCCTTCTCCTTGATCCTCGCGAGGACTTCACGGACGACGGGGAGCGCGACGTCGGCCTCGAGGAGGGCGATGCGCACTTCACGGAGCATTTCCTTGGTGTTGGTTTCCGTGAGGCGTGCTTGTCCACGCATCGTTTTGACGACTTTGGCGAGACGTTGGCTTAACGAGTCGAGCATCTTTTATCCTTCAAAAGGGTGTGCTTCGATGTGCTCCCCGGCATGGGGTGAGCAGACGAATCGAAAGGAGGGCGTTTCAAAAAATTCTTGGGCGAGAACGGGTTCGGGCGCGGCAAAGGCGCCTTTGCGCCCGTTCGGCGCGAAGCTTTCATTTTAGTGGGTATGCTCCTTTTTTGCACTTTTTGGGGGCCGTGGAGGGAAAAGACGTCGGAAGGCGCCTCCTTTAAGGAAAACAGGGGACAAAGTTCTCTAAAATAGGACGCATGAAGGGGTGCTCCAAACGGGGCCCCGCGCCGGTCCGCGGCACCTCCGCCGGAGGCGATCCGAACGGCCGTGCCGGCGACGACACGAAAGAGACAACAAAGGAGTGGAGGGGGACCCGACGGGGTTCCGCTTCAAACGAGAATGACAATCCTGACTATCTTCACCTTGCTCACGGCGGTGCTCTACATCTGGCCGGGCATCGTCATCATCCGTTCCATGAAGGATGAGAACTCGAGCGCGGCCTCCTGGGTCCGCTGGCCCGTCCTCGCGGGCCTCGTCATCCAGGCCTTCTGCCTGCACGCCTGGATGTACCAGTCCGGCACGATCGAGTTCGGCTTCGGACACGTCCTCGCCGACATCTCGTTCTTCGCGCTGATCATCTTCCTCATCGAGACTTGGATCCACCGCCTGCACGGCCAGTTCGGCATCGCGCTGGTGGGCGCGGGCGTTCTCGCGCTCTTCCCGGTCCTCTTCCCGGGCTCCCCGATCGAGGCCTCCGAGTGGACGACCTTCTTCAAGCTCCACCTCTTCTTCGCGATCGGCGGCTACTCGTTCATGGCGATCGCCCTGATCCACGCCGTGCTCCTGACGCTGCAGAACCGCCGCCTCAAGATGCTCACGATCAAGGACGACGAAGGCGGCTTCCTCAGCTCCCTTCCCGCGCTCGTCGTGATGGAGCGCATCTTCTTCCGCATCGTGAGCGTGGGCTTCGCCTTCATCACCCTGACGCTCGTCTTCGGCGCCGTGGCCACCCATGAGCAGTACGACGTGTGGTTCCGTTTCGACCACAAGACCGTGCTCACCTGGCTCGCCTGGATCGTCTTCGGCATCCTGCTCCTGGGACGCTCGCTCGCCGGCTGGCGCGCCAAGCGCGCCCTCTCCTGGTTCTGGGGCGGCTTCGGCCTGTTCGTGATCGCCTACTTCGGCTACAGCGTCATCGTCGAACTCTCCGGCATGCATTGAGGGGGATCGGGCATGGGACGCTTCACGCTCATCATCCTCGTCCTCCTCGTCTTCGTGGTGATCTGGTTCAACAAGAGGATGCGGGGTTCGCTCGACAACGAAGAGCGCCGTGAACTCGAACGGTTGCGCCGCAAGGAGCGCCGCGCGGAAGGCAAGCACGAGATCGCCCAGGGCGAGCCCATGCTCCGGTGCGACCACTGCGGCACCTACTTCCCCGCCTCGAAGGCCCGCCGTCACCTCGACAAGACATACTGCTCGAAGCATTGCCTCGACGCCGAGGTGGACTGATGGCCGTGGATTCCGAAGGCCGCCTCGAATGGGCGGCGAGGAGGGACTCCCCCTTCTTCAACGAGCGCCCAGAAGGCATGCCCGTCGACCTCGTCGTCGTGCACTTCATATCGCTTCCTCCCGGCGTCTTCTCGGGCGGGGACGTGGAGAGGCTCTTCACCGGCACGCTCGACACGGGCGCGCATCCCTTCTACGCCGGACTCGAGGGGCTCGAGGTCTCCTCGCATTTCTTCATACGCCGGGACGGCTCCGTCCTCCAGTTCGTTCCCATCGGCAAGCGCGCCTGGCATGCGGGCCGCTCCGTCTTCCACGGCCGTTCCGGATGCAATGACTTCTCCGTCGGAATCGAGCTCGAGGGCGATGAGAAGACCCCCTTCACCGACGCCCAGTACGATTCGCTTTCCCGCGTGGTGGCCGAATTGCGTGAGGTCCTCCCGATCCGCTTCGTCACGGGGCACGAATTCATCGCGCCCGGGCGCAAGATCGACCCCGGTCCCTTCTTCGACTGGAAACGTCTTGAAACGCTCCTCGGTCCCGATTTGACCGTGGAAACCACCCCTCAGGCCTAGAGGCCTATATAATCGGGCGGGTCGCCCTCCCGACGAAATCCTTCTCCATCCGGAACAAATATGAACCCATCGTTAGGCATCCTGACCCTGAATTCGCTCTTCTATCTGATCAGCTCGGTCATCTCGATCTTCGGCCTGCTGCTGCTTTTGCGCGCCTGGCTGTACCGCTGGGCCATGTCGCCCAACCATCCGTTCATGCAGCTCGCCCACAAGAGCACGGACTGGATCATCAAGCCGCTCTCGAGGATCGTCCCTCCGTACCGTGACTTCGACACGCCCACCGTGCTCGTCGCGCTCCTGACGGCACTGCTCTCCATGTTCGTCAAGCAGTGGATGTTCGACGTGGTCTTCTCGCCCGTCGACCTGATCGTCATGCCGATCGCTATCCTGCTCTGCTGGGGGCTCAACATGCTCGTCTGGGGCATGCTCATCTGGGTGATCCTCACCTGGGTGAACCCGACCTCGATGTTCACGTACACGCTCAACGTGCTCCTGGAGCCGTTCCTGAGGCCCGTGCGCCGCTTCCTGCCTTCACTTGGCGGGTTCGACTTCTCGCCCGTCGTGATCTTCATAGTCGCCCAGGCGCTTCTCACGGTGCTCATGCCGATTGCCAACGGCTACGTCAAGCTCTTCTAAATACTCAATTTGGAAGCTAAAAGTGATGCTTGAAATCGCATGTTTTATGAATTAAAAAAATGATACGGCGTGAGCATTATAGAATGGAAATCTCATTTATTTGGAGCTTATTATTATGATACCGAAAATATTGCATTATGTTTGGGTAGGAGGGAATCCAAAGCCAGATCTTGTGAAAAAGTGCATTAATAGTTGGAGTGAGTATTGTCCAGACTATAAGGTAATGGAGTGGAATGATGAGTCTTTAAGGGGCATAAATAATACGTATGTT
>CAJMRV010000140.1 GCA_905215795.1 uncultured bacterium
CGCCTGCAAGTCGATCAGCCACCTGGTGCGCCGCGGCGCCCTCGAAGGCGTGCTCGGCCTGGCCGGCACGGAGAACGTACAGGGCGAGGACCAGAAGAAGCTCGACGTGATCAGCAACGAGATCTTCGTCGACGCCCTGGTCAACTCCGGCGCCGTCTGCGGCCTCGTGAGCGAAGAGGTTCCCGAACCGATCAGCGTCCCCGCGGACCTTCCGATCGGCCCGTACCAGGTCGCCTTCGACCCGCTCGACGGCTCCTCGAACATCGACATCAACGTCTCGATCGGCTCGATCTTCTCGGTCACGCTCGCCGGCCGTCCCAAGCGCGAATGCGTCCCCGAGGACTTCCTGCAGCCGGGCACCGAACAGCGCGCCGCGGGCTACTGCATGTACGGTCCGCAGACCCAGCTCGTGATCACGCTCGGCCACGGCGTGGCCATGTTCACGCTTGACCCGAACACGGGCACGTTCATGCTCGTCGCCGAGAACGTGCGCATCGCCCCCGAAGCCAAGGAGTTCGCCATCAACTGCTCGAACATGCGCCACTGGGAGGCCCCGGTCAAGCGCTACATCGACGAGCTGCTCGCCGGCAAGACGGGCGTTCGCGGCAAGGACTTCAACATGCGCTGGATCGCCGCCATGGTCGCTGAAGTGCACCGCATCATGCAGCGCGGCGGCGTGTTCATGTACCCGCGCGACCACCGCGACCTCAAGAAGCCGGGCAAGCTGCGCCTGCTCTACGAGGCCAACCCGATGTCCATGCTCGTCGAGAACGCCGGCGGCGCCGCCACGAACGGCCACCAGCGCATCCTCGAGATCAAGCCCGAACAGATCCACCAGCGCGTCGCCGTGTTCCTCGGCGCCCGCGAGGAAGTCGAGCTCGTGACGAGCTACCACGACGCCGAATGATCCCCCTGACGGATCATCCGTGACGACGGCCGCCGCCCGACAGGGCGCGCGGCCGTTTCTTCATCCCCGAGGCGCTCCCCCGGGAGTGGACGACGGGCATGAAAAAAGGCGCCGTCCCCATGACAGGGCGGCGCCTCGCGTTCATTCAGGACGGTGCGTCCTGAAGCGTCCTCAGAAGAGACCCTCGAAGATCTTCTTCTTTTCCTTGACGTCCTTTTCGTCGGCCTTCTTCTCCTCCTCGTCGTCGACGGGAGCGGCCTCGGGCGTGGCGACGGGCTTGACCGGCGCGGCGGAGGCGGCGGGCTTGGCGCCGTCCTTGGCGACCTCGGCCCTCAGGGAGGCGAGCTGCGCGGAGGTCGTCTGCTGGGCCTCCTTGTTGAGCTTGATGACGTCGGCCTTGAGGCCTTCGATGAGCTGCTTGTTGTTCTCGATGGACTCGCGCATGTTCACGAGGCTCTCGTCGGTGCGCGTGGCGATCATCGACTCGAGGTTGTCGAGACGTTCGAAGAGTTCCTTCTTCATGTCGGCGAGGCGGCTCTTTTCAGCGTCCTCGGCGACGCCGCGGCTGTGGCGGGCCTCCTTGGAGGCGGCGCGGAGCTCCATCGTGACGGAGGCCTGCTGGAGAACCATGTAGACGAGCAGAAGCAGGACGACGGCGCCGAAGACCGCGACGACGATCGCGCCGAGCGGGGCGTGGACGGTCGTGTAGACGAGGTCGATCGGGAGGTCCGTCATGAGGGCGTTCCAGTTGATCACCAGGAACACGCCCAGAAGAACGAAGACAAGGGTCAGGATAATGGTGCGGATCTTCACTTTGGGTTCTCCAAGCTGGGAGTTCGGCCGGAAGACGGGTCCTGGAGCAGTGAAACTCTTCTCGACTTCCGGGTTGATTTCATCCTATCATCATAGCAAAACAAGTCAAAAAAGATGAATCGAAGTGGGGCTCTCCTTTGACTGTTCCACGATGACGCTCTATAGTGTTGCATACTTTCAAAACAGCACTTTTTTTTGAACTCCCGCAATTCTGTTGACATCTCTTTGGAGGCACTTTTCATGCGCACCGATCCGCGTTTTCCCAAACTTCACATCGTCGACCATCCCCTGATCGAGCACAAGCTCTCCTTGATGCGCGACCGCAACACGGGAACGCAGGACTTCCGCACGCTTCTCCATGAAATCGCCCTGCTGATGGGCTATGAAGTGACGCGCGATTTCTCCACGACGACCGCCACCATCGAAACGCCGGTCGGCAAGATGGAAGCTCCGTTCCTCGTTGAAAAGGCCCCCGTGATCCTCCCGGTGCTCCGTGCCGGCCTCGGCATGACCGACGGTCTGCTCGCCCTGCTCCCGGCCGCCCGCGTCGGCCACATCGGCCTGTACCGCGACGAGAACAACCTGCACCCGGTCGAGTACATGGTCCGCATTCCTGAAGCCCCCAAGAGCAACCACATCGTGGTCGACCCGATGTGCGCCACGGGCTACTCCGCCGCCTACGCCGTCGAGCTCCTCAAGCGCCGCGGCATCCCCGGCAAGCAGATCCGTTTCATGGCCCTCGTGGCCGCTCCGGAAGGCCTCGAAGTCTTCTTCAAGCAGCACCCGGACGTCGAGGTGTACCTCGCCGCCCTCGACGACCACCTCAATGAAAAGGGCTACATCGTCCCGGGCCTCGGCGACGCCGGCGACCGCATCTTCGGCACGCTCAAGGAACCCACCGAGTAAGACTCGGACATAACCCTGGAACCCGCACGCCGCAAGGCACTGACGGGTTCCAAGGAGATTCGGACACACGATCGGAAGCCTCCTCACGGACGCTTCCGATTTTGTTGTCCGCACGACGCACAAAATCCTGCAAATTTGGACAAGACTTCTAATCGTAAACCCTTAAATTGCATTAGCCCTACCTTAGACGACCCTATTTATATACGTATATCTACGTAAAAACTGGCTTTTTCAGGCCGAAGGCGGTTTCGACAACCGACTCAAGTTTGATATTTATCAAATGGCTGTTACGAAAAGTATCGCATCATACGGTCAAACGAACAGGACTGATTCGTTGCAATGAGGGTGGGCCGGACGTCATCCCTGTCTGATTCATGACTGCTGACCCACGCGCAATTCACTTTTTATATTTGGAAGTCACGAAATGTCGACCCCTGAACAAATCAAATTCCAGAACACGCCCTCCGCGCAGGAGAACATCTGGGGCGTGGGTCTGCGCGATGCCAAGCGCGCCAACCGCAACAAGGCCCGTCTTGATGTGTACCAGTCCGTCACTGGTCTCATCCTCGGCCTCTTCCTTTTCTGCCACATGGCCTTCACCGGCTCGATCAACTTCGGCAAGTCCCTCTTCGCCAACCTGATCGAAACCTCCGGCGGCGCCTTCATCACGGGCGAAGAAATGCTGTGGCTCCACGTCGCCTTCGTGGGCTTCATCTTCATCTGCGTGTGCATCCACGCCTTCTGCGCCCTTCGTCGCTTCCCGACCTCCTGGAAGCAGCTCCGTGACATCAAGGGTCACTACAAGCTCCTCCGCCACGAAGACACCACCCTCTGGATGGTTCAGATCGTGACCGGCGCCCTGCTGTTCCTCTTCGTGTTCACCCACCTGCTCCCGATGCTCTTCAACCCGAGCAGCTTCGACCCCAACCTGATCGGTGTCCACACCTATCACATGGGCATGATCTTCACGTTCATCTTCCTCGTGATCACTGAACTCCACGGCATGATCGGCCTCTACCGCCTCGCCGTCAAGTGGGAGATCTTCGCGAAGAACCCGGACCGCAACCTCATCGACCAGCGCGCCCGCGTCGGCGAACGTGCCGGCCTCCGCAAGACGATGCTCTTCGTCGCCCTGATCATGATCTGCCTGGGCACCATCACCGCCTGGACGAACTACTCGATCGGCGCCGAACAGGTTGCCAACGGTGAGGAAGGCGTCCGCTACGTCATCCCCGCTGACGAAGCCTGGTACCACTAAGGTGGAGTCGATACTACAATAATGTAGTGCGAACATAATCCAGAGCCCCGGTATGCATGTGCGCACCGGGGCTTTATTCTTGCCCGTCACCAACGCGGTGCTGCGCCCTCACAAAGGCCGCCGGCCGCCTTCCGGATCCAAACCGACATGCCTTCTCAAAACCCCCGCAAAGCCCTTGAAAAAAAGCCCCTGTGGATGCAGATCGAGGAAGCCCTCGTCGAAGACATCAACAACGGCGTCTACCCGGTCGGCTCCAACCTGCCCACCGAGCTCGAGCTCTGCCGCGTCTTCAAGGCGAGCCGCCACACCGTGCGCGCCGCCCTCGGCTCGATCACGAGGATGGGCCTGATCAAGCGTGCCCCGCACTGGGGTACGGTCGTGATCGCCACGGGCGAGAACCCCCGCTTCGAGATGTACCTCCCGCAGCTCGGGAGCATCGACGAGGAGGCCGTGAAGTACCCGAGGACGGTGCTCTCGATCGAACAGGAGAAATGCTCGGCCGAGCTCGCCGAAGAACTCGGCTTCGACGTCAAGACGCCGCTGCTTCGCTTGAACTACGTGCGCCTCACGCCGCTCAACAACGACACGGTGGCCTTCTGCCGCACCTGGCTCGTCAACGCCCACCGCGACCTCGTCGACGAGGTGCAGATCATCAACGACACGCCCCT
>CAJMRV010000141.1 GCA_905215795.1 uncultured bacterium
CTCAAAACTCTGCTCGATCTTGTCAGTGAAAGTGGTATTGGCGAGTTGGAAATCCCCGATGGCGATGACCGCATCCGAATCGTGAACGCCCAGAAGGCCGCGCCCGCCGCCGCACCCGCCGTCGCCGCGCAGCCGGCCCCCGTGGTCGTGGCCGCCGCGCCGAGCGCTCCCGCGCCCCAGCCGGCCGCCCAGCCCGCCCCCGCGGCGGCTCCCGCCGCACAGGGCACGCCGCTCAACAGCCCGATGGTCGGCACCTTCTACCGCAGCTCCGCCCCGGGCGCCACGCCCTTCGTCGAAGTGGGCGACCAGGTCAAGAAGGGCCAGGTCGTCTGCATCATCGAGGCCATGAAGCTCCTCAACGAAGTCGAGGCTGAAAGCGACGGCGTCGTCAAGGAGATCTGCGCCGAGAACGGCCAGCCCGTCGAATTCGGCCAGCCCCTGTTCATCCTCGGTTAACCCTTTGGTCCGCTGTTATGTTTGGAAAAATCCTCATCGCCAACCGCGGGGAGATCGCTCTTCGCATCCAGCGAGCCTGTCGTGAAATGGGCATCCGGACGGTGGCCGTGCACTCCACGGCCGACGTCGACGCCAAGTACGTCCGGCTCGCCGACGAGAGCGTCTGCATCGGGCCGGCGCCGTCCTCGCAATCCTACCTGAACATCCCGGCGATCATCTCCGCCGCGGAGGTCACCGACGCCGAGGCGATCCACCCCGGCTACGGCTTCCTCTCGGAGAACGCCGACTTCGCCGAACGCGTCGAGAAGTCGGGCTTCACCTTCATCGGCCCGCGCGCCGAAAGCATCCGCCTGATGGGAGACAAGGTGAGCGCCAAGCAGGCCATGCGCGAAGCGGGCGTCCCGTGCGTCCCCGGCAGCGACGGCGCCCTTCCGGAGGATGAACAGTCGATCCTCCGCATCGCCCGTGAAATCGGCTACCCGGTCATCATCAAGGCCTCCGGCGGCGGTGGCGGACGCGGCATGCGCGTCGTGCGCTCCGAATCGTCCCTGCTCGCCTCGGTCGCGACCACCCGCGAGGAGGCCCGCGTGGCCTTCGGCAATCCGACCGTGTACATGGAGAAGTTCCTCGAGAACCCCCGCCACATCGAGATCCAGGTCCTCAGCGACAACTTCCAGAACGCCGTCTACCTCGGCGAGCGCGACTGCTCCATGCAGCGCCGCAACCAGAAGGTCCTCGAGGAGGCCCCGGCCTTCGGCATCCCGCGCCGCCAGATCGACAAGCTCGGCTCGCGCTGCGTGGAGGCCTGCAAGCGCATCGGCTACCGAGGCGCCGGCACCTTCGAGTTCCTCTATGAAAACGGCGAGTTCTACTTCATCGAGATGAACACCCGCGTCCAGGTCGAGCACCCGGTCACGGAGCTCATCACCGGCGTGGACATCGTGCGCGAACAGATCCGCATCGCCGCCGGCGAGCGCCTCAGCCTGCGCCAGCGCGACATCGAGATCCGCGGCCACGCCATCGAATGCCGCATCAACGCCGAGGATCCGTTCACCTTCGTGCCCAGTCCCGGCAAGATCACGGCCTGGCACCTCCCGGGCGGCCCCGGCGTGCGCATCGACTCGCACGTCTACACGGGCTACACCGTCCCGCCGTACTACGACTCGATGATCGGCAAGATCATCACCTACGGCGACGACCGCGAGCAGGCGATCGCCCGCATGCGGGTGGCGCTCTCCGAACTGGCCGTCGAGGGCATCAAGACGAACGCCGACCTCCACAGGGAGCTCGTGCGTGACGAAGCCTTCATCAACGGCGCGACCAGCATCCACTATCTCGAGAAGATGCTGAGCGAACGCTGATTCATCCACTCTTTTTCAGACAAGGGTAATGGCCGCTCCATTACCCTTATTTTTCACCATGAAACAGATCAAACTCCTCGCCGACGAACGCCATGCCGAAGCCATGGCCGACCTCCTGATGGACGCGGGCGCCATGAGCGCCTCGATCGAAGACGCCGACGCCGACTCCACGGATGAAAAGCCCCTCTTCGGGGAACCCGGCCTCGAACCCGAAAACTGCGCCTGGCCCCGCTCGATCGTCTCGGTGCTCGCCGATGACGACTTCGACATCGACACGCCGCTCGGCGTGATCGCCGCCTCCCTGAAGACCGAAAAGCCCGAGATCCTCAAGGTCGAGAAGGTCGAGGACGTCGACTGGGTGCGCGTCACCCAGGCCCAGTTTCCGCCCACGCAGGTCTCCGAGCGCCTCTGGATCGTGCCCACCTGGCATGAAGTCCCCGACGAGGACGCGGTCAACCTCCGGCTCGACCCGGGCGTGGCCTTCGGCACCGGCAGCCATCCGACCACGCACCTGTGCCTGCAATGGCTCGACGGGAACGTCGGCTCCGAGGACACCGTCCTCGACTACGGCTGCGGCACCGGCATCCTTGCCATCGCCGCCAAGCTCCTCGGCGCCAGGAGCGTCGAGGGCACCGACATCGACCCGCTCGCGGTCGAGGCGGCCACGTACAACGCCGAAGCGAACAAAACCGAGGCCCGCTTCTTCCTGCCCGACGCCCTGCCGCGCGAGAGCTATACAATAGTGATTGCGAACATCCTCGCCAATCCGCTCAAGATGCTTGCCCCCGAGCTCATCTCCAGGATCGCCCCCAATGGACGCCTCGTCCTCTCGGGCATCCTCGAGCACCAGGTCGACGAAATCATCAACCACTACAAGACAGTGGAACCGCGCCTCGACCTGAAGCTCTGGAAGCAGGAGCAGGAATGGGTCTGCCTCTCGGGCAGGCTCGCCGACTGAAACAAGCCACCCACAATCTCAGGAATCGAAGGTATGGTCAAGATCATCCGCTGTCCCTCGTGCGGCGCCCTCTGGGAGGCGCCCGACGCCCCGGGCGCCACGCTGTGCTGCTCCGCCTGCAACACCGTGTTCGCCGCCGACAAGGCCGAATCGGTCGTCGTCGACGCCGCACGGCTCGAGGAGCGCCTGAAGGCCGTGCCCGTCCAGGAGCCCGCCTCCACCGAACCGGAAGCCCCCGAAGCCGAAGCCCCCGCCGTCCCCAAGCACGCCGAGGAGCAGTTCGAGAAGCTCGCCCCGGAGGTGAGGTCCTTCCAGGCCCGTCGGGAAACGCCGCTCCCGAAGACGCGTAGCCCGCTCTGGGGGTTACTCGCCTTCACGGCCGTGATCGTCGGGGGAGCGGCCCTGCTCCTCGTCGGCCATGCCCGGGTGACGGCCTCCGCGCCGATGCTCGCTCCCGTCTACGAGAAGGTCTGCCGCACGCTTCCCTGCCCGGGCTTCGTCTGGCACGAAAGCGCGGCCTTCAAGCTTGAGTCCGTGGAATTCGACGAAGGCGCCCGCTCCGAGGGCGAGTCGATCGTCTACGCCCCCTCGGTCACCGCCGAACTCGTCAACACGAGCGCCGTCCCCCAGGGACTGCCGCCGATGAGCATCCGCTTCATCGATGAGGCCGGCTCCGTACTCGCCCAGCGCGTCCTCGACGCGGCGGACTATGGAGCCCCCGACGCCGTCGTCGCACCGAAGGGCACCTTCGAACTAAGGATGACCGTCTCGGAGACGCTCAGGACGAAACCCGTCAAGGTGGATATCGTCCCCGTGGTGCTTCGCTAAGATTTCCTTGGATACATAATTCTTATCGAGGAATAAAATTTAGAACTTTTAAATGAGCCCACAATAACGAAGCAGAATCTGGTCAACTTACCAAGTTCCGTTTTCGTATTTGACCTTCAATGGTCTCAAGATTTCCTGCAAATGAGGGACTCCACCATCCGAACCTTGACGAGGCATGTTGGCTTTTACGACAGCGCGTTGAACGCCTTTTCAAAAATGAAGAGCTTCCTGCCCTTCACTTCGTTCTTCAATCAAAACTCATCTCGATCACATCACGTTGTCGATATGAATCCAAAGTCGACCAAGGTTGCTCATACCTGTTAATCAGCAATGTGAGGGTCCCCGCAGGCTTCTTGTATTTGCCTATTGCGTCTTGGTTGAAGCTCCATTCCATTGCATCTTCGTGATTCCTGATGTTGCGGAAAACGAAGGACGAACAGTGCTCCAAAAGCTTACGTCGACTTCTTCCCCATTGCTTTTCGCGGTCATGAATTTACCGAGGTTTTGCATAAGCAGATTGATTTCGACAGTGGCTTGAGCACTGTTTCTGTGTGCCATCACATTGACGCGTTTTCCCTCGGTAACGCCATTGCCAATGTCGTGTTTAGCTGCGACGTGACGACCTTTCATCCCATACAGCTCATGCACAACGCTCCAGTGCTAGGCAGCTCCATCTTTTCGTGGCAACGAGTAATCTCTTCTTTAAGCCTTCCGACTTAAAGTAGTTATTCAATCATTTTGATCGAGTGTAGGAATAATAGTTCTCTTAAACTTTAAATTCAGTTCAATCCCATAAAAAGCTTACCATAATTTTCACGAACGAAAACTTACCAACACCTCGTTTGACCGTGACGGCGACCATCAACTTTCAAAGTATATCTAGAATGCTTTTCGTTAATATCTATTATTA
>CAJMRV010000142.1 GCA_905215795.1 uncultured bacterium
GTGCTCTATCGCGTCCACCCCGTCCACGTGGACGATGAGCGGGTGGTTCGTCGGACGGCCCTTGGCTTTGTATGTCGAGAGGACCGCCTCCTCGTTGTCCGCGTCGGCGGCGAGGCCGTAGACGGTTTCCGTGGGCATGGCGACGAGGCCGCCGTTTTCGAGCGCCGCGACGGCGGCGTCGATGGCTTTGGAATCAATGGGAGGAACAGGCATGGGGATCACAGAAGGGTGAAGGGTTTTTCAAATGGGGTTCAGGCGAACAGCCAGCCGCCGATGATCACGGCCCAGGTGAGGCCGGCGACGATCATCGACATGAGCACGGCCGCGCTGGCGATGTCCTTGGCGCGTCCGGAGAGCTCGTGGATCTCGGTGCCGATGCGGTCGACCACCGCCTCGACGGCGGAGTTGAGCAGCTCGGTGAGCATCACGCCGAGGTACGAGGTCACCAGGAGGAGCTTCTCGATCGGACTCACGGGCAGGAAGATGGCGATGAGGACCACGGGCACGAGCAGGAGCGTCTCCTCTCGGAAGGCGGCTTCGTGCCGGAAGGCGGCCTTGAGGCCCTTGACCGAGTAGAGGAAGGCGTTCATGAGCCTCCTCAGGCCGGTCTTGCCCTTGAGCGCGGTGGCGTCGCCGGGTCGCTTGTCTTGCGTCATGTGTGGGATGTCTCCGTCTTGACAGTCGAAAAGGCGGAGACGTCCCGGTCCTCGAGGGAAGGGGACTGCTCCGCCCTTTGCGATCGACACGGACCGTCCCGGAGGACGGCCCTTCGTCCGGCGTGGATTACTTCACGTCCTGGCGAAGCGTGCGGTCGAGGTACATCATCGAGATGCGGTCGAGCGAAATCGGCTTGATGCGGGCGGCCTGGCCTTCGCAGCCGAATTCGAGGTAGCGCTGCTTGCACATGTTCTTGGCGGCGGCGCGGGCGGCCTTGAGGTAGCCGCGCGGGTCGAAGTTCGAGGGGTTCTCGACGAGGAAGCGGCGGATGGCGGCCGTCATGGCGAGGCGGATGTCGGTGTCGATGTTGACCTTGCGCACGCCGTGCTGGATCGCCTTCTGGATCTCTTCGACGGGCACGCCGTAGGTTTCGCGCATCTCACCGCCGAACTCGCGGATCTCGGCGAGGAATTCCTGCGGGACGGAGGAGGAGCCGTGCATCACGAGGTGGGTGTTCGGGATGCGGGCGTGGATCTCCTTGACGCGTTCGATCGAGAGGATCTCGCCGGTGGGCTTGCGCGTGAACTTGTAGGCGCCGTGGGACGTGCCGATGGCGATGGCCAGGGCGTCGAGCTGCGTCTCGCGGACGAATTCGGCGGCCTGGTCGGGGTCCGTGAGGAGCTGGTCGCGCGTCATCTTGGCGTCGGTGCCGTGGCCGTCCTCCTTGTCGCCCTTCATCGTCTCGAGGGAGCCCAGGCAGCCGAGCTCGCCTTCGACGGAGACGCCGATGCAGTGGGCCATCTCGACGACGCGGCGGGTCACGTCGACGTTGTATTCATAAGAGGAGATCGTCTTGCCGTCGGACATCAGCGAGCCGTCCATCATGACGGAGCTGAAGCCCGAACGCATGGCCTGCTGGCAGACCGCCGGGCTCTGGCCGTGGTCCTGGTGCATGCACACGGGGATGTTCGGATGGGATTCGATGGCCGCTTCGATGAGCTTGCGCAGGAACGCCTCGCCGGCGTACTTGCGGGCCCCCGCGGAGGCCTGCATGATGACCGGCGCGCCCACTTCTTCAGCGGCTTCCATGATCGCCTGAACTTGTTCGAGGTTGTTGACGTTGAAGGCCGGCACGCCGTAGCCGTTCTCGGCGGCGTGATCGAGTAATTGACGCAGGGAAACCAGTGCCATGATGACTCCAAAAGATTGAGTGTCTTGAAAACAGTGCGGCGGCGCGCCGGAAGGAACGGGCGGGAGCCCCGGGGGAAGGTGCCCGGAAGGGTGGCTCCGGCCGCGGCGGGCGCGCCGTCGGCGTATATAGGGGGATTGTAAATCGTTTGACCGCCACGCGGGGCGGTTTTCGGGCTCGGTCTTCAGGACTCGAGAAGGCTCGGGTCGGCCGCGACCTGCTTTTTGATGCCCTTGAGGATCGCGCGGGCGATCTTCTGCTGGTGCGAGGAGCTCTTGAGGAGTTTCTCCTCGTGCGGATTCGAGATGAAGCCCGTCTCCACGAGGATCGACGGGATCCCCTGGCCTTTGAGGACGGCGAAACCGGCCTGTTCGACGTGGCCCTTGTGCAGGTGGCTGATCTCGTCGAGCTCCTCGAGCACGGCGCGGCCGAGCTGGAGCGAGTAGTCGATCTTCCAGGACGAGCTCATGTCGAGGACGAGCTGGGCGACGCTCTTCTCCATCGTGGCGACGTTCACGCCGCCGATCATGTCCGAGGCGTTCTGGTTGCGGGCGAGCCAGCGGGCCGCCGCCGAGGTGGCGCCCCGCTCGGAGAGCGCGAAGACGCTCGATCCGCGTGCGGTGGGCTTGACCCAGGCGTCGGCGTGCACGCTCACGAGGAGGTCGGCCTTCACCTTGCGCGCCAGGGCGACGCGGCCGCCCAGGCTGATGAAGTGGTCGGAGTTGCGGGTCATGATCGCGCGCATTCCGGGCTCGTCGTTGATGAGCTTGGCGAGCCGGCGTCCGATCTGCAGCACGACGGTCTTCTCCATCGTGCGGCGGCGTCCGACTGCGCCCGAGTCCTCGCCCCCGTGGCCCGGGTCGACGACGATCAGGAGCGGGCGGCGGCGCTTGGGCTTCGGAGCCGGGGTCGTGCCCGCGGAGGGCTTGGCGGCGGCCGTCTGCTTCTCCTTCTTGTCGACGGGCTTGACGACCGGCTTGTTGGCGAGCGTGGGCGAGAGCGGATGCCCCTTGTTGAGGGACTCGAGGACGTCGGCGAGGACGTCCTCCTCGGATTCGCCCGCGAGTTCCGGGGAGAGCGGGAACGAGAGGTTCGTGCTCGCGAGGATCTGGCTGATCGGATCGACCGGATGCGCCGGGTAGATGTCGAAGACGAGCCGGTACTTGAACTTGTCGTAGGGCTTGAGGAGGAACACCTCGGGCTTGACGTCGGTCTTGAGGTCCATCACGAGGCGCACGGTGTCGGGCTGGTACTGCCCGATCCGCATCGCGGCGATGTAGGGGTCGTCGGGCTTGACGGCCTCGATCATGCGGCGCAGCTGCGTGGTGAGCTTGAGCCCCTTGATGTCGACGACCAGCCGGAGCGGATTGGCCGAGCGGACCATGAAGTGCGTGAAGCGCAGCGGCGCGTCGTGCTCGAGCGTGACGCGGGTGTACTCCTGAGCCGGCCACATGCGCACGTCCACGAGCTTGGCGCCGTTGGCGACCTGCCAGGGCGCGAGCGAAAGGAGCAGGAATCCGGAGCCCTGCGCGAGCAGGCGGCGTCGGGTGAAGAGGGCCATTCGGCGTTCCCCCGTCGGTCAGCGGTCCGCGGACGCGCAGGCGTCGGCGAGGCTCACCAGGACGAGGCGGCCCGTGCGGGTGTGGGCCTCGATCCGGGCCGTGCGGCCGAGTCCGTCGTGCGCGAGCGAGACGGTCATGTCGGCGGCGGGAAGATAGGGCTCGGCTTTTTCAGACCACTCCGTGAACGTGATGTGGCCCGGGGCGAAGTAGTCGCGGAAGCCGGCGTCCTCGAACTCGAGGGGCTCCTCGAAGCGGTAGAAGTCGAAGTGGTCCACCTCGAAGCCTTCGTCGCCGGCGGCGACGTCGTAGAGTTCCAGAAGCGAGAAGGTCGGGCTCTTCACGGGGCCCGCAAAGCCCAGGGCGCGCAGGAACGCGCGCGTGAGCGTCGTCTTGCCGGCGCCGAGGTCGCCCTCGAGCCGGACGGCCAGGCCCGAGCCCGCGATCGCCGCCGCAGCGGCGGCGCCGGAGACGGCGCGTGCGAGGTCGCCGCCCAGGCGGTCGGTGTCCTCGGGTGCGGGAAGCTGTCGTGTGATCAGGGCGTCGTTGGTCGTCATGTGAGTCGGTCCTCTACGGAGTGGAGGGGGAAATTTACATGCTCCATTGTAGCGGGAGCCGCGGCGGCGGGTGAGTGGCCCGCATCCCTTTTCCAAGCCCCGCAGGGGGCGGGAGGAAACGGGGTCCGTCTTGTCGAGCCTTCAAATGTAAATATTTGTAACACGAGCTTGCAATTTTCCGCAGTACTCTTCATAATTCGGATTCTTATCAAACGCCACGTGCTGGCGGTTGACTTGGTTGCCGGTGTAGCTCAGCTGGTAGAGCAGCTCATTCGTAATGAGAAGGTCGGGAGTTCGAATCTCTTCTCCGGCACCATCAAAGAATTCGGACGAAGTCCAATGCAAGCGAAAGGCTCGGAAGCAGTTTCCGGGCCTTTTTCGTTTCCGGGTCCGGAAGGCACCGATTCTCCCACGTCCAGCCCGTCCCTTCAAGCCCGCCTCCTCCATCCAGGTGCTTCCCTCGAGCGCCTTCTCCAACGCCGCGGCATCCTCCTCCGGGACACCCGTCTAGTCCTTTCGGGGGA
>CAJMRV010000143.1 GCA_905215795.1 uncultured bacterium
CCCGGGGACGGAAGGAAGGATCCCATGACCAACGCCCCCAAGCGAGGCATCGTCGGTCTGGTCTGCGCGGGCGGCGTCGGCAGCCGTCTGGGCGCCGACCGGCCCAAGCAGTACATCGACCTCAACGGCCGGACCATGCTCGAATGGAGCGTCGAGGCGCTCCTCGCCGAGTCCCGCGTCTCCGAGGTCGTGGTCGTCGTGAGCGCCGGCGACGGCTACATCGACGAGGTCTCGACACGCTTCCCCGAACGCGTGCGCGTCCTCAAGACGGGCGGCGCGACCCGTGCGAAGACCGTCTTGAACGGCCTGATGAACGCGTGCTTCGCCGACGAGGACCTCGTCCTCGTCCACGACGCCGCACGTCCGTGCCTGCGCCCCGCGGAGCTCGCCCATTTGATCGACTCCGTCCTCGAGGACGACCAGGTCGCAGGCGGCCTCCTCGCCGTCCCGCTCGCCGACACCCTGAAGCGCGTCAACCACGACGGCATCGTCGAGGCCACCGTCCCCCGCGCCGGTCTCTGGCGCGCGGCCACCCCGCAGCTTTTCCCCGTGGGGATCCTGATCGAGGCCCTCCTTGCGGCGGGCGAGGACGTCACCGACGAGGCGAGCGCCGTCGAGCACCTCTCGCTTCCCGTGAAGGTCGTCCGCGGCCGCCCCACCAACATCAAGGTCACCGAGCCCACCGACCCGGCGCTCGCACGCATCTATCTAGGACACGCCATGAACCAACAGAACTCCAACGCCGTCCCTTGCCTGCGCGTGGGCCAGGGCTACGACTCCCACCGCCTCGTCGAGGGGCGCCCCCTGATCGTGGGCGGCGTCGAGATCCCGTTTGAAAAGGGGCTCGACGGCCACTCCGATGCGGACGTGCTCCTGCATGCCATCACCGACGCCGTGCTCGGCGCTTCCGGACTCGGGGACATCGGGGAGCATTTCCCGCCCTCCGAGGAGAAGTGGCGTGGCGCAGACAGCGCGGTGCTCCTCTCCGAGATCGTCCGCCGTGCGGCCGACAAGGGCTTCCACGTCGTCAACTGCGACGCGACCATCATCGCGGAGCGCCCGAAGATGGGGCCGCACCGTCCCGCCATGCGTAAGCGCATCGCCTCCCTGCTCGGCGTGTCCGAGGAGGACGTCAACATCAAGGCCAAGACCAACGAGCGCATGGACGCCGTCGGCGCCGGCGAAGGCATGGTCGCCCACGCCGTGGTCCTGATGGAGAAGCGCAGGTAAGAAGCCCCGGCTTCCGGTCTGAACAAAAAAAACAGCTCCGTTCCTCGTGGGGCGGAGCTGTTGTTATTTGAAGAAGAGCAAGGGACGGTCAGTCGCCGAAGTACGGCGGGAGGATCGAACGCTTCTCCTCGTGGCCCTTGACCTTGCCGCGCTCGAGCTCCTTGCGGAACTTCTTCTGGCACTGGGCCGTGGCGATCGGGAAGATCAGCCTGACGACGAGGCCGTGCGGGTCGTTGGTGCTCAGTTCGACGCGGCCGCCCGAGCGCTTGACGATGCGCTCGACGATCGCCAGGCCGAGGCCGGTGCCCGTGGCGCCCGAGCGGGCGCTTTCGCCGCGTTCGAACGGACGCATCACGCGGGCGAGCTGGTCCTTGGGCACGCCGGGTCCCTTGTCGGCGACCACGAACTGGGCCTCCTTCTTGTCGATCCGGGAGATGCTCGCCTTGAGGCGCAGGATCCCGTCCTCGCTCCGGCCGTAACGCTGGGCGTTCGTGAAGAGGTTCTGGATGGCGCGGGTGAGTTCGAGCGGGTGCGCGATCACGCAGAGGTCCTCGGCGAACTCCGTTTCGAGCTCGACCGTTTCGTCGCCCGCGAGGCGCGTGTTGCTCAGCGCACTCCTCAGGGCCTCGTTCATGTTGATGATCGCCTGGTTCTCATGGCTCTTCCTCGCGTAACTGAGGAACTGGTCGACGATGTTCTCCATCTGGGCGAGGTCCGAGATCATCGCCTGGCGCGAGTCCTCGGGGAGCGTGGCGAGCTCAACTTCAAGACGCAGGCGCGTGATCGGTGTCCGGAGGTCATGGCTCACGCCCGCGAGGAGCAGCTCGCGGTCCGCTTCCATTCGCCTGAGGTCCTGGACCATGTGGTTGAAGTTGCGGTTGACGGCCTGGATCTCCGAGGTGCCCTCGTCCTCGGGGAGCGGCGGCGGGGTCTTGCCCTGGCCCACCTGCGTGGCGAACGAGGAGAGGCGGCGCAGAGGCCAGATGACGTGCTGGGTGAGGAGCGTCGCGCCGAAGAGGCTCACGAGCGCCGCGCCCAGGGCCCACCAGAGCCAGGTCGTGCCGAAGGGCGGATCGAGGAGGTCGGCCCTCGTCTGGAGCCAGTACTCCTCGCCGTCGATCGTCACCGTGACCCAGAGGCCGTGGACGTCGTTGACGGCGTTGGCGAGGATCGTTTCGGCCCCGAGCTGCTTCTTGACGAGCTGCTCGATGAGCTGGTTCATCCCGTTGTCGGGGATCGGCTCGATCTTGTCGGTGGGCTCGCGCGGCGAGATCTGCAGGCCCTCGCGGGTGGCCAGAAGCCTCAGGAGGTCGGTGCGGTAGAGCGGGTCGGCCGAGATGAGGGCGTACTTGCTCAGGTTCGCCGTCGAGACGATCTGCTGGGCGATCCCCTGCGAGTAGGGAAGCTCGCTCAAAACGCGGAAACTCTGCAGCCAACCGATCACGCTGAAGAAGATCAGGCCGCAAAGCAGCAGGAACGTCCTCCAGAACAGGCTCGGGGAGCGTGTGGGTTTGATTTGCATTTGGCTTTGGATCCTCGGTCGGAGGGGATGGAAAAAGAGGACGGCGTCCACGCCGGGAGTGCCGGGGGACGCTCGTCCTCATGGGCGGGCCGTGGCCCGCGTCGTTGGTGCGTCAGTCTTCCTTCTTGTCCGAAGCGGGCGCGTCGTCGGGGATGAAGACGTAGCCCAGGCCCCAGACCGTCTGCAGGTAGCGCGGCTGGCTCGGATCGGGTTCGATCAGCTTCCTGAGGCGCGAGACCTGCACGTCGAGCGAGCGGTCGAAGGCCTCGTATTCGCGGCCGCGGGCCATCTCCATCAGCTTGTCACGCGAGAGCGGCTGGCGCGGATGGCGCGCGAAGGCCTTCAGGACGGCGAATTCGCCGGTCGTGAGCGGGACCACTTCGCCGTTCTTCTTGAGCACGCGGGTGCCCAGGTCGAGTTCGAAGTCGCCGAAGCGCATCACCTCGTTCTCCATCGTCGGGGCGCCCGGGGCGTCCTGCTGGGGACGGCGGCGGAGCACCGCGTGGATGCGGGCGAGCAGCTCGCGCGGGTTGAAGGGCTTGGCGATGTAGTCGTCGGCGCCCAGTTCGAGGCCGACGATGCGGTCGATCTCCTCACCGCGGGCGGTGAGCATGATGATCGGGGTCATGTCCTTGGCGGCGCGGAGGCGGCGCAGGATCTGCAGGCCGTCCTCTCCGGGCATCATCAGGTCGAGGATGAGCGCGTCGAAGTGTTCGCGCACCCAGAGGCGGTTCATGGCGGCGCCGCTCTCGCTCACGAAGACCTGGAAGCCGTTCTCGCCGAGGTAGCGGCGGAGAAGGTCGCGCAGGCGGGGGTCGTCGTCGACGACCAGGATTTTAGGATTACGTTCCACGATGAACTCCTTGGTTCTCTAAAAAGTGGATTGGGTCGATATTACTCTTACATGGGGATGATTTTCGCTTGTTACAACTCCCGGCGCCCCTTTTGATAAACCCTTGTTACAACTTCGTCGTTCCGGGCGTGCTTGGTCCGCGTCCGTCGGAACGTCTTCGACAGGGGGCGGGAGCGGCGGCGCCTCTTCCTCGTGGGCGCTCTCCCATTTCATTTTCTCAAAACCCCGGCGCAATCACAAGGGGGATAACGACAAGGGGAATACTTCATCCCCCGGTGCCTCCCAGGGCCTTCTCCGGCGCGGCTCCGGCGGGGTCGGGCAGGGGGTCCGCCGTGCCCCGGATTCCTTTTTTCCGGATTCTCCTCCGACCCAAGGAAGTTCTTCAAAACCCCATCTCTGAGAGATGGGGTAAGCAGATTTGTTTAAATTAGAGGCTCTTGGCTGGGGTCGAAAAATTGTTGAAAGCTCCCAGGGACGAGAGTCGTTCGATTTTTCTGAATAATGCTGACGTGACTCGATGTTTGCCTATAAATTAGGCAAAATCCCACCTCAAGAGTCAAATCGCCCCCTTGGCTCTCGAGACGAACCACGATGTGCAGTTTAAGAGCTGATCAGCAAGACAGTTCTGGCGGTGCACACCATTTGCGCAAGCGGTAGCAATTGTATAGTGCAAACAACGTTAGCGCTCGACTGTGATTTTTCGCCAATCCGCGATAACGAACCTTGGCATAGCCATAAATCCTCTTCAGCCAGAGGAAGCTCCACTCAATCGAGCATCGCACCGATGCTTTCGCGTGTTCCAATTGCCTTTTTACGTTCACGCATTCGACGAGCGCTTGACCAAGTTCGCCTCCAAAGTTCTCAC
>CAJMRV010000144.1 GCA_905215795.1 uncultured bacterium
AGACTTCCCCCTGTACGATTCGATTCCCCGCCCACACCACACACACTTCCCGGGGCGTCGAGACCGGCCGGAGCACCTCCCCGGAAAACGTTTCAGCCACCGTCCCCACACACATGACGGCGGATGAAGACGGGATCCAGAGAAGAGGGCGCGCCACACACAAGGCCGGGGTCCACCGCATCGGAGCGACGACACACACACCTATCTCCGAAGCGCGTCTCGCACATCAATCTATTGACATTCCAACAAATCGGACCGGAAACGGCGCCGCGGATCCTGCACACACATTCAAAACATCCGCCGCCCGCTTCACTGAAGCCGCCCCGTCGTCGGGGACCCGGCCCGGAAAAAAAGAAGGATTGATTCAAATGGAACCGTTCTCCGCAGGCTGGTTGTCGATCGTGCCGCCGATCGTCGCCATCGCACTCGCGCTCACGACCAAGGAAGTGCTCTCTTCCCTGATCATGGGCATCCTCACAGGCACCCTCATCTACACGATCGGGACCGACGGCAACATCGTCATGGGCACCGTCGAGACGACCTTCAATCTCATGGTCAAGAAGGTCGACTTCAACATCCTCATCTTCTGCTCGCTCCTCGGGGCGCTCGTCTATGTCGTTGCCATGTCCGGCGGCTCCAAGGCCTACGGCAAGTGGGCCACGAGCAAGATCAAGGGCCGCAGGAGCGCCCTGGCCGCCACGTCCGGCCTCGGCATCATGATCTTCATCGACGACTACTTCAACTGCCTTACCGTGGGCACCGTGATGCGCCCGATCTGCGACCGCTACCGCATCGCCCGCGCCAAGCTCGCCTACATCGTCGACTCGACCGCCGCTCCGGTGTGCATCATCGCCCCGGTCTCGTCCTGGGCCGCCGCCGTGGGTTCGTCCCTGAAGGACACCGGCGTCTTCAAGAGCGACATGGGTGCGTTCATCGCCACGATCCCCTGGAACTTCTACGCGCTGCTCTGCATCGCCATGGTCTTCGTGATCGTGATCACCAACTACGACTTCGGCCCGATGACCAAGTCGATCGAAGCCGCCGACCGTGGTGAGGCCGAGGAAGGCGTCGCCGCCGCCTCGAACAACGACGCTCCGGAAGGCAACCCCCGCGGCACGCTCTGGGACATGGTCATTCCGATCCTCGCCCTGATCGCCTTCGCCGTCTCCGCGCTGCTCTACTCGGGCGGTTACTGGGGTGACGACCCGGCCTACCACACGTTCGGTTCGGCCATGGGCAACTCCTCCGCCTCGTCCGCCCTCGTCTGGGCCAGCTTCGGTGCGATCCTCGTCGCCCTCCTGATGTACGTCCCCCGTCGTCTCGTCGCCTTCAGCGAATTCATGGGCGGCCTCGTCGAAGGCATGAAGCTCATGCTCCCGGCGAACATCATCCTCGTTCTCGCCTGGACGCTCTCCGGCGTGTGCCGTGAACTCCTCCAGACCCCGCAGTTCGTCGAACAGCTCGTCGTCACCGGTGGTGCGCACTGGTCGGTCTTCCTGCCGCTCGCCATCTTCGTGATCGCCGCATTCCTCTCGTTCTCGACCGGCACGGCCTGGGGCACCTTCGGCATCCTCATCCCGATCGTCGTCCCCGTCATCGAAGCGATCGACCCGAACCTCACGATCGTCGCCCTGTCGGCCACGCTCGCGGGCTCCGTCTTCGGCGACCACTGCTCCCCGATTTCGGACACGACCATCCTTTCTTCGGCAGGCTCAGGGTGCAACCACATCGAGCACGTCTCGACGCAGCTCCCGTACGCACTCACCGTGGCCTTCTCGAGCGGCGTGGGCTACCTCGTCGCCGGCCTCTCGGGCGGTTCCCTCGCCCTGTCGCTCGGCGCCGCCTTCGGCACGCTCATGATCATCGTGCTCGGACTGCACTTCACCCGCTACCGCAACGTGAAGTACGCCTGAGAAACGTGACGCCGCATCCCGTTTTTCATGACGGGTTGAAGAAATGAACCGAATGGGGCTCCGCCGGAAACCGGCGGAGCCCCTTCGCCATTCCTGCTCCCCGGGGTGGCACGCCCTCACATTTGGCAACCCTCCGCGGAGCTGATAAAGTTGTCCGTATCGACATCAACGGAGTCCATCTTGAACCGTCTGAACCCCTGGTACACGCCGCCCGCCGTGCCGCGCCTCTCGCGCCGCGGCTACTGGCTCTTCACGGCCTTTTTGTGCGTGACCCTCCTTCTGATCGGACACCAGTACTTCCAGCGCTTTCTTTATCTGGATCCCTGCGAGTACTGCGTCTACGTGCGCCTGGCGTTCCTTGCGCTCGCGCTCGTCGCGCTCTTCGGGGCGTGGCGTCCCGGCGTGCGCTGGATGAGGAACCTTTCGACCGCGGCGGCCGCCTGGGTGGCGGGCTACGGCGTGAAGGTCTCCTGGGCGCTCTGCACGGTCGTCTGGGTGAAGCGCTTCCCGGAGGTGAAGGACTGGTTTTCGACCACCGCGTGCACGTTGACGCCGCACTTCCCCTGGGGGCTCGAGCTCCACCACGTCTCGAGGAGCTGGTTCCAGCCCCGCGCGCTCTGCGGCTTCGAGGTGCCCCACGTGCCGCCCTACGAGCACCTGACGGGCGTGAGGGCCTTCCTCGTGGGCTTGGTCGAGCAGGACGGCGGATGGTACCTCTTCCCGGGCCTCAAGTGGATCACGATGGGCGACATCTCGCTTCTCATCTTCACGATCCTCTTCGTGGGCTTCACCTACGCGCTCTACAAGGAGACACGCCGCTTCCTCAAGCGTGCCGAGGTGTATTGATTCCGTGCTCGGATGAAGACCATAAAAGCAATGAAGAACAAGTGACTCGAAACAGGACGTGACTGTCCCGGGGCCTCCATCAAATGGAGGCCCTTTTCGTTTCCGGACGTCAAGGACCGGTGTCGGGTGGCCGGGAACGTCCTTTTCGGTGGTTTTTTGTTTTTTCCCAACTTTTTCTGAAGATTTTTTCCGCGGTTTTTCCGTCGGTTTTCCGGGGGTTTCCCGTGCGTTTCCCGTGCCTTTTCCTGCGCCGGCCGTCTTCGCCCGTGTCCTCTTCGCAACGCGGTTTTTCGTTTTTCCAGGTTGGGGCCGCTCCGCCCGTTCGTCGTCCACCGTTCCTGCGGCCCATGGGGTAGGGGGGATTTCAGTTCCCGAGGCGGGCACGACGTGCACGGGGAGCCGGTCACCCCAAGACGCGCCGTAATCCGCGTCCGTGAAGGAAGGGAAGGGGTCTTCAAAAGGCGTCCGATCGGGGTTAGGGAAAACATGACCTGTGAAAACCTTATTAGACGCAGGCCCCTCGGAACCGTACAATCAATCATGGACCCCGTATTGCCACGCCCGGTTGTCGAGCCGGACGCGGCGTCCGTCGGCATGTGGCCACCCCGCCCGCATGCGCGTCAATTTCTCCAGGAGACCGCCTCCCCAAGAAGCGCCGACCCCGAGGGGCGCTTCTTCAGAAGGCAGGGAAAGAGGATGCATGAGGCACGACGCGGGTCCGGCCGCAAGCCCGGTGCGTTTCACGCGCGCGGGAAGGAGATCGAAATTACGGGCCTTCGTGGCCGCGCCCCCCTTTGGCGCGTGTCCGGAGGCCGTCCCCCGTGCCCCGGACATCGGGACGCCACGAGGCGGACGTCCCTTTTCCACGCCCTGGAGCCGCCCGCGGACCGGTCAATAAGAACAAATCGACAATGAAGAACCACATTGATGAGACCTCTCAAAGACATGCCGCGGGTGCCCTTCGACCCCGCATCGGTCCCCGACTCCCCCGTCGCCACGCTCCCCGGCTGGAGCGACCCCGTCACCTTCCGCGAACTCGTTGAATGGCGCCGCGACGTCCACCGCTACCCCGAGGTGGGCTGGGGCGAATTCATGGCCACCGCCAAGATCGCGAGCTTCTTCGAGAAGCTCGGCTTCGACGTGCGCGTCGGACGCGAGTTCATCAACCCCGAGTACGTCCTCGGGAGGAACCGCGAGGAGGTCTGGCAGTACGAACAGATGGCGATCGAGGCGGGGATCGACCGTAAGCTCTTGACGCGCATGGGCGGCTTGACGGGCTGCATCGCCGTCTTCGACACGGGTCGTCCCGGTCAGAACTACGGCCTCCGAGTCGAGCTCGACGCGATCAAGATGACCGAGCCCGAGGACCCCGACCATTTGCCCTTCAAGGAGGGCTTCGCGAGCGTGCACCGCGGCGCGATGCACGCCTGCGCCCATGACGGGCACCAGGCCGTCGCCTGCGAACTCGCGCGCTTCATCATCGCCAACAAGGCGCGTCTCGGCGGGCGCTACACGTTCGTCTTCCAGCCGGGCGAGGAAGGCTCGCGCGGCGCCTCCCCGATCGTCAAGAGCGGCGCCGTCGACGACATCGACGTGATGCTCCACGGCCACATCGCGACCGAGCGCCCCCTGGGGACGGTCTTCGCCGCGCCCCAGAAGTTCTTCTGCACCACGAAGCTCGACTTCAAGTTCACCGG
>CAJMRV010000145.1 GCA_905215795.1 uncultured bacterium
GGGTTCCCCGTTTCCGACCCTTGCAGGTCACAGGGTTAACCCTCTCGCGTGAAAGGGGTACCAGAAACGACCGACCAGTCGGTTTTTTCTTATAGTGACACCGAACAGACCTCTAGTCTCGTTTTTTTCCAATCAATGAAGGGAAATCAATCCATGTTCAAAACCACCAAGATCGCGGTCCTTCTGGCCGCTCTCGCTTTAGGCACGACCTCCTTCGCGCAGGCCAAGGCCATCACCGAAGAAGGCACCGGCGTCGGCAAGCACGGTGACATCACCGTCGCCGTCACCATCGACGACGCCCGCATCCAGTCCATCAAGATCCTCAAGACGCACGAAAACCCCGTGCTCGCCAAGAAGGTCTTCACGGACCTCAAGGACGACGTGATCGCCGCCAACTCCACGGACGTCGACATGATCTCCGGCGCCACGTTCTCCTCGAAGGGCTTCCTCGATGCCGTCAACCAGGCCGTCGCCAAGTCCGGCGTGAAGCTCGTCAAGAGCGACAAGAAGCTCGTCAAGAAGGTCGACAAGGCCCTCCCGAAGGACAGCACCTATGACGTGGTCGTCATCGGCGCGGGCGGTGCCGGTTTCTCGGCCGCCATTGAAGCCAAGAACCACGGCGCCAGCGTCGTCCTCCTCGAGAAGATGCCCCAGGTCGGCGGCAACTCCCTGATCTCCGGTGCTGAAATGAACGTCGCCAAGAACTGGGTCCAGCCCAAGCTCGGCATCAACGACGACTCCCCTGAACTCCACTCCCAGGACACGTTCAAGGGTGGCGACGAAAAGGGCGACATGAAGGTGATCGACGTCATGACGCACAACGCGCTTGACGCCGCCAAGTGGTGCCGCGACTACCTCGGCGTGCGCTTCGAGCCGGACAACCTCTTCTTCTTCGGTGGTCACTCCCGCAAGCGCGCCCTCATTCCTGTGGGCCACACGGGTACGGAATTCATCACCAAGTTCCAGGCCAAGGCCGATGAACTGGGCATCCCCGTCATCACGAACATGAAGGCCGACGAGCTCATCGTCAAGAACGGCCGCGTCGTCGGCGTCAAGGCCGACCGCGACGGCGTCGAATACACCTTCAACGCCAAGAAGGGCGTGATCCTCGCCACGGGCGGCTTCGGTGCCAACCCCGAAATGGTCAAGAAGTACAACCCGTCGATCGACGAACGCTTCAAGACCACGGACGCCCCCGGCACGACCGGTGAAGCCCTCTACATGGCTCAGAAGGCCGGCGCCGACCTCGTGAACATGCAGTACATCCAGACCTACCCGATCTGCGACCCGATCTCGGGCGTGATCGAGCTGATCGCCGACGCCCGCTTCGACGGCGCCATCATGCTCAACCAGAACGGCAAGCGCTTCGTTGAGGAACTCGGCCGCCGCGACGTCCTGTCGCACGCCATCCTCGACCAGCCGGGCGCCTACTGCTGGGTCCTCTGGAACGACAAGATCGGCAGCATCTCCAACACGGTCAAGGAACACCCGACCGAGTACGAAGCCTTCACGAAGCAGGGCATCATGAAGAAGTGCCCCGACCTGAAGTGCATCGCCGAGTTCACGAAGATGCCCTATGACCAGCTCAAGGCCACGATCGACCGCGTCAACTCCATGACCGGCAAGGGCAACGACAAGGACTTCCACCACCGTGCCGGCCTCGTCGACATGAGCAAGGGTGACTACTACGTCATCAAGGCCGTCCCGAGCACCCACCACACGATGGGCGGCGTCCGCATCAACCCGAACGCCCAGGTCATCGACACCAAGGGCAACGTGATCCCGGGCCTCTGGGCCGCCGGTGAAGTCACGGGTGTCACGCACGGCACGAACCGCCTCGGCGGCAATGCCTACACGGACATCATCGTGTTCGGCCGCCTGGCCGGCAAGCTCGCCGCTGAAGCCAAGTAACCACTTCACGGTGAGTGTCCGGACCGTCCCGGAGGGTCTTCCGGGACGGGGCTCCTCCTGCTGAAGGGGGATCCCGGGTCCGGACCTGAAAAAACAAGCGGAGGCGACGCGCCAGATCAAGCTTTTCCTTGAAACGGCGCCGCCTCCGCTTTTTTGCGCTAGACTTGGACACTTTGCTTTCGTGAGGGTTTTCACGGATGAGAGCCCTCACGAGAGAAAAAGCGTTTTCAGCGATTTTGAACAAACAGCAGTCCGGAGAGTAGTGACGATGCAGAAAGCCAAGACGGAGAAAGCACGGGTGACCAAGGCGTACCTGATCGAGCAGGCCAGGGCGCTCATCCTCGAGTTGGGGATCGAGCAGCTCAGCATGGACCGGCTCGCCAAGTACGCGGGGTACTCCAAGGGCGCCGTCATGTATCATTTCCCCAGCAAGCGCCATCTGCAGGCGGCCCTGATCCAGGACTACGCCGACCACCTCGAAGGGGAGCTCCAGCGCCAGCTGAAGCGCTACCCCGACCAGGACGTCCCCAACTTCCTGAGGGCCTACATCGACTGGTTCGACAGCTTCTCCCAGGACCGCTACGGCTGGCCGAGGCTCGGCGTGACGCTCCTCTCCCAGGTGACGAACGACCCCGAGCTGATGAAGCCCGTCCGCGATTGGTACGACGGCCTCTACGCGAGGATCGAGGCGGTCGAGGAGGGCCCCGCAAGGAGCGCCCTGATGCTCGCCCTGATGAGCCTCGAGGGGTTCTTCTACACGAGGAAGTTCGGGCTGCATCCCACTGAGGAGATGCGCCGGAGCGCGATCGCTTCGCTCCGCAAGCGCGTCGACCACTGGGACGCCGAGATCGCCAAGTCCTGATCCCCCGGCACGCGTTGGAAACAACGCGGGGGGACACAAGAAACACGGAAAAAGGGCCTCCGAGCCGTTTTCCTACCCGATGGGGTAGGGAATACGAGCACTCGGAGGCCCTTTTTCGATTGTGCCCGTTGACATTGGGGACTTCCCGCCTTGGTGGCGGACCCTATTGGCAAAACCGCGGGATTTGCTAAAATGACCTGAACCCTCCAAGGCGGAGCCCGTCGGGCACCGCCGTGAAGAGGCCGTCCACACGCTAAAAGAAGAGGAATCCACACACGATGGCCACGGACTTCAGGCTCGACAACGCCCCCCTGATCGCACTCGACACCGAGACGACGGGTTTGGACTTCGAGAACGACAGGATCATCGAGATCGGCTGCGTGAGAATGCGCGGGCGCATCTACGGCGAGAATCCCGAGGACCACTACCAGCGTTACGTCAACCCTGAGCAGGTCGTCGCCGACGAGGTGATCGACGTCCACAAGATCACCAACGAGATGCTCGCCAAGGAGAAGACCTTCCGCGAGATCGCCGACGAGTTCATCGAATTCGTCCGGGATTCCCACCTCCTCATCCACAACGCCGCCTTCGACGTCACCTTCCTCAACAAGGAGCTCGAACGCGCCGGCAAGGAGCCCCTGGAGCACTACGTCGCGCACATCACCGACACGATGCTGCTCGCCAAGAAGCTCTATCCGGGGCGCATCGTCACCCTCGACAACCTGGGCAACATCGTCCAGGTCGACTTCGCGGAGCGCGACAAGGGCCACGGCGCCTACGTCGACGCGAAGCTCCTCGCCCAGACCTACCTCGCGATGACGCGCGGCCAGAACAAGATCGAGCTCGACATGGGCTACGACCCGATGAAGTTCGGGCCGATTCCCGACGAGATCCCGATCCGCCGCGCCAACGCCGAGGAGCTCGCCGCCCACGAGAAGAAGCTCGACGAGGTGGACAAGGCCTGCGGTGCGCGCTGCGACTGGCGCCGCCTCGGGGCCGCGCCCGACGCGGAGGATGCGGAGGACGCGAAATGACGACGGTCCAAGGGACAACAGGACCAAAGGAGAGTCAAGACATGACCAAACCCCTCATCGTGATCAGCTCTAGGACGGGCAACACCCGCACCGTCGGCCACGCCATCTGCGACGACCTTCCGGGCGCCGTGATGGTCGAGCCCGACAAGCTCCCCGAGGACCTCTCGGGCTACAACCCCGTGCTGCTCGGCTTCTGGTGCGACAAATGGGACGCCCCCGAGGACATCAAGGCCGCGGCCGCGAAGCTCCACGGGAAAAGGATCGGCTGCTTCGCCACGCTGGGCGCCGACCCCTCCGAGGCGCGTGCGCAGCAGTGGATGAAGGAGACCTCCGAGAAGCTCGTCGCCATGGGCGAGGGCAATGAACTCGTCGAGACCTTCCTCTGCCAGGGCCGCATCTGCCGCGAGGTCTACGAGCGCATGACGGCGCTCCTCGGACAGACCACGCCCGAGCGCGAGAAGCGCATGAAGGAGAGCGAAACCCATCCGGACCGGCTCGACCTCTCGAAGGCGGCCGAGATCTTCAGGAGCGCGTTCGGGATGAACTTCTGAGGCGCGCCCTCCCAGACGACAACGAATACATTCACACAAACAACACAAACGAAAGACAAGAAGAGAGTTC
>CAJMRV010000146.1 GCA_905215795.1 uncultured bacterium
TCGTTTTGGAAGAAAAAGCAATATTTTCCGAATGTAACCTACCGTTTGGTCGAAAAAACGGTCATATCAGGAATCATTCTTACTTTTTTAGGGGTTTACCTTTAGGTCTCGTGGCGGGGTCGTGTTTTATTCTGTCACTAGTTCGTTCTCCCCACGACCGTGTACCCCTTTGGTCGTAACGAACTTCTACCCAAGGAGATAATAGTATGGAAGTCTCGGACAAGCTCAAGAGCTTTGGCCCGACCCTGTCTCGTCGCCAGGTCCTGGGAACCGCGAGTGCCGCCGGCGCTTTGGCGGCCATGCCCTGGACGGGTCTTGAAGCACAGGTTGAAGAGCTCAAGAAAGAAGGATGGGAACCCCATCCGATCGGTTGCAACGTGTGTGGCGGTGCCTGCGGCATGCTGGCCATGCATAAGAAAGGCGCGCCCGTTTCCAAGGAAACGGTCCGCATGATGCCCAACCCGACTCACCCGCAGCGCGGTTTCTGCGCCCGTGGTGCCTCGTCGATGTGGGTTTGGAACCATCCCCTGCGTTTGATGAAGCCCATGAAGCGTGTGGGCAAGCGCGGTGAAGGAAAATTCGAAGAAATTTCCTGGGAACAGGCCCTCAATGAAATCGCCGCCCGCGTCAAGGGCATCGTCGAGAAGGACGGCGAACGCTCGATCGTCCTCACCTCGCACAACTTCTCCGGCTTCCAGAAATGGTTCGCCGCCGGCTTGGGCACGCCCAACGTCATCAGCCACTCCTCGACCTGCAACTCCGCCACCATCATGGGCCGCCGCACGGTCTTCGGCAAGGGCTTCGACGGCGCCGGCAAGATGGACCCGGACTACGGCAACTGCCGTTTCCTCCTTCTGAACGGCCGCTCCCTGAACTGCGCCATCGGCATCGCCGGCGTGGCCGCCCGCGCCCGTGAAGAAGGCGCGCGCCTCGTCTTCGTCGACCCGCGCATGCCTGAAGGCGCCTTCGCCGGCTCCGAATGGATCCCCATCAAGCCGGGCACGGACGCCGCGTTCCACCTCGGTCTGATCCACATCGCCCTCAAGGAAGGCCTCGTCGACATCGACTTCATGGCCCGCCACACCAACTCCGGTTACCTCATCGGCCAGGACGGCAAGCCCGTCACCGAAGCGATGATCCGCGAGGGTGGTTCCAAGACGATGTTCGCCGTCATCGACGCCGCCACGAAGGAACTCGCCTTCCGTGGTCCCAAGTTCGATGAAAAGGGCGCCGCCGTCGGCTTCATCGAGGACGGCCTACCCGAACTCGAGTTCCAGGGCACCATCAAGGACAAGGACGGCAACGACATCGCCGTCAAGACCTGCCTCGTCACGTTGAAGGAGCACGTCGCCCAGTACACGCCCGAGGAAGTCGCCAAGATCACGCACATCCCCGCCAAGCGCCTCCAACAGCTCGCCCGCCAGTTCTTCACGCAGGGCGGCGTCGTGGACGACGGTTGGTACGGTTCGCGCAACGGCAACGACTCGCAGACCTTCCAGATCCTCAACCTGCTCAACGTTCTTGCCGGCAACATCGACAAGAAGGGCGGCCTCGTCGTGACGGCGGGCGCCGGCTTCAAGGGCCCGGGCGCCAGCTTCGGCGGCGGCAAGGGTTCCGGTCCGCAGGGTCAGAAGTGGACCGTCGAAGGCGCTGAAAAGAAGGCCCTCGACAAGGTCATCTATCCGGAAGGCGCCGGCACGTTCTCGGCCATCTTCGAGGCCATCCACACCGGCAAGCCCTATCCCGTGCGCGGCGTGTTCGTCACCGGCTCGACGATGTTCCATCGTGAAGCCAACTCCGACCGCCTGGCCAAGGCCTTCGAAGCGCTCGACCTGCTCGTCGTCCAGGACATCCTTCCCCACGAAGTGATCGACTACGCCGACTACGTCCTGCCGTCCACCTACTTCATGGAATGGTACGACTACGGCGACGTCAAGTGGTCGATCGACGGCGACGTCCACAAGTTCGACGCCGCCATCGTTCCGCCCGCCGACTGCGAAGCCCGTCACGAGATCTGGCAGTTCTGCGAGATCCTGCGCCGCTGCTATCCTGAACGCGCCGCCGAACGCCTCGGCTACGACAAGGAAATGAAGACGGCCGACGAATTCAACGCCTGGTACCGCGGCATGATCGACAAGGCCTGGGACAAGTACGTCGCCAAGCTCAACGCCGACAAGCCGGGCCTGGGCGACCGCGTCGCCAAGGAAGTGGCTGAAAAGGGCTGGTCCAAGGTCAAGACCAAGAAGTACGAGGTCTATCCGTACCAGAAGCCGTTCGGCACCCCGACCGGCAAGTGTGAGATCTACTCGTTCTATGTGGCTGAAAAGTACATGGACAAGATCCCGCCGCTCCCCGGCTACGTCCAGCCGCCCGCCTACAAGGCTCCGAAACCCAATTCCGACGAATTCGTCCTCGTCTCCGGCAAGGACAGCGCCGCCTCCTCCGGCACGTCCTTCTGGACGAAGCCCCAGCAGTGGCTTGGCGACCGTCGTGTCTGGATCAACCCCGTCGACGCCGAACGCCTCGGCTTCAAGGACGGCGATGAAGTGGAACTCACCGGTCTCGACACCGGCGTGAAGGGCCGCGCTCACCTCAAGGTCACCAACCGCGTGATCCCGGGCGCCCTCTTCGCCCTGGGCTTCCAGGGTGGCTGCCGCACGAAGTTCCCGTTCAAGGCGCCCGGCTACGAGTGGGTCCGTCAGGGCATCAACTCGCACTGGTTCTGCACGGGTTACCGTGAACCGGTTGTCGGTGTGGTCTCGAACAACTGCTCGGTCCGCATCAAACGCGTCTAATAGGGGAATTTCGTCATGAAACAGAAAAAGAAACTCGCACACCTCTTTGACGCCACCCAGTGCGTCGGGTGTTCGGCTTGTATCGTCGCATGTTGCGAAACCAATTACAGCGACATGATGGACGAGGAAAACCACGCTTGGGGTTGGATCCCCTCGAATATCCGCAAGGTCACGCTCGACCGCGCGCGTCGTCCCGTTCAGATCCTGGTCCAGTGCCAGCAGTGTGACGACGCTCCGTGCGTCCACAGCTGCCCGTTCGGAGCGAACTACTACGACCACGAAACCGGCCAGGTCAAGACCGACCCGGACCGTTGCGTGGGCTGCTCGTTCTGCATCGCCAGCTGCCCGTACGACGTGCGTTGGACGCACCCGAAGAGCGGGCTTCCCGTCAAGTGCATGGGCCATGGCTGCGAAGAACTCGTGCGTCAGGGCAAGGATCCCGCCTGCGTGGCGGCCTGCCCGGTCGACGCCCGCATGTTCGGCGACGTCAACGACCCTGAGAGCCCCATTTCGCAGCGCATCAGCAAGTCCCGCACGGAAACGCTCATGCCTGAAAAGGGGACCAAGCCTAACTTCTTCGTGGTGGTGCAGAAATGACCTATGAATTTCTTGAACTAACGAACCAGGTGCAGACCGCCCACTGGGCCTGGACCATCGGGTTCTTCCTTTGGTTTGTCGGCATGGCCGGCATGGGGCTGTTCATCAACGTCTGGGTCCGCTCCCGCACGCTGTTCTACATCGCCAGCGGCGCGGCCTGGATCGGCACGCTCCTCGTGCTCTCCCACCTGAGCCGCATCCTGAACCTTCCGATAGCCGGCTGGACGGCCCTCACGAAGTGGTCGTTCAACTTCACGAGCTGGATGTTCATCGGCATCTGCATCCTCGCGGTGCTGTGCGTCTGGACGCTGCTCCAGGTCTACATGCTCTGGCGCAAGGAGCGCGGCATCAGCCGCTGCCCGTTCACCGAGTCCAATGCAAGCTACTGGATCAACGCCGTCCTCGGCGTCGCCGCCACGGCTTACTCGGGCTTCCTGCTCACGCAGGCGGTGGGCATCCCCCTCTGGAACACGGGCATCGTCCCCGTCCTCTGGATCTTCTCCGGCCTGGGCTGCGCCCTCGGCCTCGTCGAAGTCCTCGAGTCGATGGGCAAGCTCGAAGGCAAGCACCTCGGCTGGCTCTCGACGACGTCGCACTGCACGCACATCGGTGAAGCCTTCGTGATCTTCGCCTTTGTGTCGGTCGCCTGGACGGGCACCCCCGGCGCCATGTCCGGTGCCAAGAGCCTCGTGATGGGCGAGAACGCCGTCATGTTCTGGTTCGGCGCCATCGGCCTGGGCCTCGTGCTCCCGACGCTCTTCGCGATGATGAAGAAGAACAAGACGGTCATGCTCGTGGGCGGCCTCTGTGCCATCCTCGGCGCGCTCTTCCTGCGTGCATCGGTCCTGTTCGCCGGTTACTATGATCCGACCTTCCTGGGTTAATCTAAAAAAGGGGTAAGGCAACGGAGGACGACGGCCCCGGCCGCCGCCCTCCGGAAAGCCTCCGCTTGAAATGAACCAGAAAGTCC
>CAJMRV010000147.1 GCA_905215795.1 uncultured bacterium
GGACTATAAAAAAGCTGTTGAATGGTTTGAAAAGGCCGCGGAACAGGGGAATGCAAAAGTTCAGTTCAGTCTGGGTGTCATGTATCTCAACGGTCTGGTTGTCAAGCAGGACTATAAAAAAGCTTTTGAATGGTTTGAAAAGGCCGCGGAACAGGGGAATGCAAACGCTCAGTTCAATCTGGGTCTCATGTATGCAAATGGTCATGGTGTGAAGCAGGACTATAAAAAAGCTGTTGAATGGTTTGAAAAGGCCGCGGAACAGGGGAATGCAGAAGCTCAGTTCAATCTGGGTGTCATGTATACAAATGGTTATGGTGTCAGGCAGAATCATAAAAAAGCAGTGGAATTTTATGAGAAGGCTGCGGCTCAGAACATGCCTGAAGCTCAGAACAACCTCGGCCATGCTTATCTCAATGGATTGGGCGTAAGGCAAAACAAGGTAAAAGCAAAGGAATATTTTGGTCTGGCGTGTGACAATGGCCTTCAACTCGGATGCGATACGTATCGCGAGATGAATGAAGGAAAGCTTTGATTCCATCCGGGAGTTCCCCGCCAAACAGCATTCCACAATGAAAAACGCCCTCGGAAAGGCACAAGCTTTCCGAGGGCTTTTGATTGGGTGGCGAGGCATGGTCGTAATGACACTCCCATTCGGCGCCGGAACGTTTCTGAGCGCTCCGGCCCGTAGTACGGATCGAAGGATGCAAAAACGCCCGGGACTCAATATGTCTCGGGCGTCGGTTTTTCCCACATTTTTTCCCACACTTTGGAGGGGACCGGGAGGGGTGCCGGAAAGGGGGCGTGTCTTCGAATCCCCTGAACGACAAAGACCCCGAGCGATCTGCGTTCGGGGTCTTGAGAGCCGTTTTGGCGGAAGAGGTGGGATTCGAACCCACGAAGGTTATTAAGCCTCGCCGGTTTTCAAGACCGGTGCATTCAACCACTCTGCCACTCTTCCAGGCCATTGCGCGTCTTCCAAGGTGTTTTCAACGACCTTTTCCCTGACGCGACGGGTTGTTTGATTTTACAGACGGTGCAACGAAAAAGCAAAAAGTAGCGCAATTGTCAGCGTGATGGAACGCAAATTCGCCATCCCCGGATAAAAAGACGCCATCGTTCTTGGAAGCGGGTGCGTGTGTGAACGATGGCGTGAGGGCCGTCTCCGGGGTGTCGCCCGCTTTGGAGAGCCGAGCTTGAAGGACTCACATCAAAAAAACAAGCTCGACGCGGGGGCCGCACGGAGACGGCGGTGTCGACGCCGCGTCTCGGAGGTCGTCGGAAGACGCGGCGTCAGGGAAGACGTTTCAGTGTTCAGAAGCCGGCGTAGCCCTCCAGGAATCGGTAGATGGAATAGACGGCCGCGGCCGCGACGGCGAGCGCGAAGAACACCTCCTTTCTTGTGAAGGCCTTCTCACCGGGCTTCATCGTTTCGTGACGCCCCGCGATGAAGACCACGATCCCCAATGCATAGAGCACCGAGGCGGGAAGGAGGTTCTTCAGGCCCACGAGCCAGAGGAGCCACAGGGCGTTGATGCTCGAGAAGACGCCGAGCGCGAGGGCGCCGTAGCGCTTCATGTCGTCGAGCGTGTAGATCGCGCTGGTCGGCGCGACCTTACAAAGAAAGAGCGATGCGGCGAGGTAGCAGGGCACGATCAGCACGCCCGTCAACGTGACGGCGGCCGTGTGAAGGTCCTTGGAGCCCGCGCAGAGGACGACGAGCATCGTCATCAGGACGGACGACGCGAAGAGCGAGCGTGACGGGACGGCGCCCTTGTTGACGCGGGCGAACACGCCCGGCATCACGCCGTCGACGGCCGCGGCGAAGGGGAGCTGTGCGATCAGCACGGTCCAGGCGAGCCAGGAGCCTGCCACTGAAAGGATCATCGCGGCGTTGACGAAGCCGGCGAAGTCCGCTCCGACGGTGGTCGAGATCGGCATCGGGCCCGCCGCGGTGACGGCGCCCGGCTGGTGGTGGATGCCGAAGGCGAGGAGCGAGAGGAGCGCGTAGGCGGTGATCGCGACGAAGAAGCCGGAGAGCGTCGCCCGTCCGACGTCACCGGGCTCGCTTGCGTGGTCGCTCATCACGACGGCGCCCTCGATCCCGATAAAGCACCAGAGCGAGACGAGCATGGGCGCGCGGAGCTGTTCGAAGAGCGGTCCCTTGCCGAGGCAGGCGGCCTGGCTCGTGAAGGCCGAGAGGTCGATTCTGAAGAAGCCGGCGAGCGTGACGAGGATCACGATGATCCCCACCACCTTGAGCACGAGCGCGACGAGGTTGATCGCCGAGGCGGTCCTCACGCCCCGCATGACGACGAAGTTGAAGAACCAGACGAGCCCGGTGCAGAGGAGCACCGTCTCGAGACCGTGATTAAGGAGCGCGGGGTAGTGGACGCCGAGCGCGTCGTTGATCATCAGCGCGAAGGCGACGTTGCCGCCCGCGGCGGCGAGCCAGTAGCCCCAGGCGGAGTTGAACCCGGCATACCGGCCGAAACCCGCCTTCGCATAAGAGTAGATCCCGATCTGGAGGTCGGGGCGTTGTGTGGAGAGTGTCCTGAGGACGAAGGCGAGCGCGGCCATGCCGGCACCGGTGACGAGCCATGAGAGGAGGAGCGCGGCGAGCGAACACCCCGCGGCGGCTCCGGGGAGCCTGAAGAGCGCACCGCCGATCATCGCGCCCGCGACGAGCGCGATCATGGAGGGCAGGCCGATGCGGCCCGCCTTTGACGTGCGGAGCACCTTCGTGGAGCCGTGCTGGACGGATCCCCGCGGCAGCACGACGCCTTCCGGGGTGAGGACGCGTGTCATGGCGATCGGCGCCAGGACGGTGGCGGTGCGCTTCATGATGGGACCTCCCTGAGGCTCCGGGGCGGTGTCTTCGGTGTGGGAGGAAGAACGGGACGCCCCTCGTGGATTTCCCGGCGGTCTTTTCTTCAGGAAAGCCCGGCCGGCCGACGTGAAAAGTCGAGGCTTGCGGGGGGTGCATGGTGACGGCGCCGCGACCCGCCGGAATATATGGAGGACGGCGGGTCATGGGCGGCGTGGACGCGGGGAGTCGCTTTTCATGTCCCCCGGTCCCGGCGGAGTCCGCGGGCCTGTTCGTGGAGTAGGGCCCAAGGCGGTTCCGCCGTATCTTCGCCTTCATTTATATTCAGATTAAGTCGTTGGAATATAAAGAAAAATAAGATATAACCCCTATCCTAAGGGGAACTTGTTACAACAATCCGCCGTATCGGAGAGCGTGTCCATCCGTAAAACTCACGTGCCTTTCATCGTCCGTGTCGGCGAAGCTCCTCTCCTCGAATCAAATCCAGATGATTGGGTCGGGATTGAGGCGGACGGACGGTCCGTGCATGAGGCGTTTTCGCGTTGCCGCGAGATGTAACCGCAAAATCATTTTGTTACAAATTCGGGTGGCCGCCGCTATCCCGTGCTTGGCGGTTGAAAACGTTCTTCATGCAGGGCGCACCCTGTTTTCGACCACGGGAGAACGTCTCTGCATCCCTCAGACAGGCGCGGTTCTGTAAAGAAGACGCGTTTCTTGTCCTTGATGAAACTCTTTTTCAAAAAAACGCAGACAAGCCTCCCCGCCGCCCATTAGAATGTTCTGCAAAGAAGGTGAGACCTCCGCGCAAAGCGGGGGTCGTGAAAGTCGGAGAACAGAAGATGGCACTCGAAATCGAACGCAAGTTCCTGGTCAGGTCCGAGGCCTGGCGCTCCAAGGCCGAACAGTCGATCACGATCGTCCAGGGTTACCTCTCGCGCGTGCCCGAGCGCACCGTGCGCGTGAGGATCATGCAGGCCGAGAACCTGCGCCGTCCCGAGGAAGGCCTCTCGACGAGGTCCGTGCTCACCGTCAAGGGCCTCAACCGCGGCGCCGTCAGGGACGAGTTCGAGTACCCGATCCCGCTTCACGACGCCAAGCACATGATCGAGGAGATGGTCGAGGATCCGGTCCTTTCGAAGACCCGCTACCGCCTCGTCGATGAAGGCCGCGAATGGGAGGTCGACGTTTTCGGCGGCAACCTCCGCGGGCTCGTCCTCGCCGAGGTGGAGCTCCCCGGGGAGGACGCCGACGTGGTGCTCCCCGACTGGGTGGGAGAGGAAGTCACGGGCGACCCCCGCTATTACAACTCCAACCTCATGAAGGGACGCCCCGAAGGGGAGTGAGCCCGGATGGCGGATCGACGGCGATTCATCCCGTCTTTGAAGAACACGCATGAATGCAAACGGCCGGCCCGTCGTGACGACGGAGCCCCAATTCCCGAAGTATCTAGGAATCGTGCCTAAAGATTGAGCTGAACTGGTATGGAAAAGTTAAACAAGCAAAATTAGTGCCCTGAAACCGAAGAC
>CAJMRV010000148.1 GCA_905215795.1 uncultured bacterium
GAATGACCTCACCCGCCGGCTCATCAACGTCTCCAAAGGCATAAACGACCACGACGCAGTCAACGTTGCACAGTTCAACAAAGCCATTAGTGACTTGAATAAAGCCATCACGGACAACAAACCCGACAATGGTGTATCAGATAAAATCCTTCAACAAATCGAAGAAGTGGGAAAAAAGCTTGAGAATAAAGCCGACATAGACGGACAAAACATAAACAACATCGCAATCTGGCAAGAAAAACTCGGCACCACAAACGACAAGAATGACGGCCTCGACAAGGTGAACGAGTCACTCAAAGAGTGTTCCGGCAAAATCGCTGAACACGAAGATGTACTGAACGGTCACGAAGCCAAACTCAACAACGTCGAACTCGTTGAAGAAGACGGCGAAGACAAGGACAAGATCAAGGTGACCAACCTGGCGGACGCCACGGCTGACTCCCACGCCCTTAATTACGGTCAGGCGCAAAGGGAGTTCGTAAGCGCCAAAACCTATCAAAGCGACATGAAAAACGTCAACAACCGTCTGAACACGCTGAACGACAGGATCAACGACCTGGACGACGACATGAAGCGCGGCTTCGCCAGACAGGCCGCCCTGGCCGGCCTCATCTCCCCGCACGGCGTCGGCAAGTGCAACGTGACGGCGGCGCTCGGGGGATCGGGTTCCAAGACCGCCATCGCCATCGGCGCGGGTTACCGCCCCAACGCCAACATCGCCGTCAGGTTCGGCATCGCCGGCAACACTGAAAACGCCTCCACCATCGACTACAACGTGGGTGCAAGCTATGAGTGGTGATGCGAGGGCATGACCTGAAGAAACGGAAACGCCCGGACGAAGGAGGCTCCCCTCCCCCGACCGGGCGTTGAAAGTCAGGACGACGGCCGGAATTCCATGGATCCCGGCCGTTGCTGTCATCAGATGCGCAAGAACGCACTCATCACCATTTACTTCGCCTTGGCGTTTTCAACGGCATTCTCCGCCGCGACAACGCCCGAGACGATGGCCCAGCTGTTCATCATGGCGGTCATGGAGTCCGCACCATTGGCGCCACCGACAACACAACCCGCGCCGTAAAGGCCGGGGATGGGTTTGCCGTTGACGTCGAGGATCTGCATGTGCTTGTTGGCCTTCAAGCCACCCAGGGTGGTCTGATAGCGGACCTTCTGCTCAACAATCGTCCAGGGGCCCTTCGTGTCGAGCCCGCCGGCGATCTGACGACCGAAAGCCGCGTCCTTGCCTGCGGCCACGGCCTTGTTCCAATCGGCAACCGTGGCGGCCAGTCCCTTGGGGTCGATCCCCATGGTCTTCGCGGCCTTCTCAAGCGAGGCGTCGACCACCATCACCGGATGTCCGTTGTTGACGATCTTCGTCCACTTCATGAGGTCGGCTTCGGAATGCACGAGCTTGTCCTCGATGGACTTGTCGACATAGACCTTCCAGGCGGCGGGGTCCATCACGATGTAGCCGATGTGGCCGGGCTGGGCGACCGTGGCGTCGGTGATCACGCCCAAACCGGCGCGTTCATCCACGTAGCGACGTCCCTCGGTGTTCACATAAATCGCGCCGCTCTTCTTCATCGTGTCCGTGGAGGAAGCCGTTGCAGCCAAACCATGACCCGGAACCGTCTCCACACCCTGCGGATACATCTTCACGAGGTTCATGTTGATGTCGGCGGCGCCGATCTTGCGGGCCATCTTGTAGCCGTCGCCGGTCTCACTGGGGAGGCCATAGAAGACGTAGTTGCTCATCTCCTTGGGCAGCATGGATTTGACGGCGCCGAAACCACCGCTCGCGAGGATGACGGATTTCCCCTTCACAAGCACGTCCGTGCCGTTCTCCATCCTGGCCTTCACGCCGACGACGCGGCCGTCGGCATCACGCACGAGCTCCTCAGCCCTCGTGCCGAGCATGAGCTTGCCGCCCATGTCCTGGAAATGCCCCTTCATGAGCTTGAGGAAGTTCACGGAACGGCCCTCGACACCAAGCTGGCGGCTCGCGGAGTGGTCCGGATACTGGGTGGCCGCGGGACCATAAGGAATGTGCATGTCGTCGATCAGCCAGTCGACAACGGAGCCGACCTTGTGCGTGACCATGCCGACGAGTTCGGGATCGTTCTTGTTCTTGCCGATGCGGAAGATGTCCTTGTAGGCGAGCTCGGGGGAATCCTTCGTCTCCTTCATCACTTCACGCTGGTAACGGGAACCCGTGGCGATGAGCGTGCCGGCGTTGAGCTGTGTGACACCACCGATTTCCGGCATCTTCTCAAGAAGGATGACCTTCGAGCCGAGCGACTCGGCCTTGACAGCCGCGGAGATGCCCGCTCCACCCGCACCGACGACGACGACGTCGGCGGTCTCCGTGATGGGGGCCGCCTTGACCGGCGCCTTGGCGGGCACGAACGAGAAGGCCTTGGGATCGGCGCCGGCCTTGCCGAGCGCATTGAGAACGGCATCCTTGATGCCCTGGGAAGTGAGCGTGGCCCCGGTCACGGCATCGACACCAACAGTCTGGGCCTTGACGATGCGTTCGGGCATGAGCTTGAGGGCCGCATCGGAAATGCCGACGGTCTCGGAGTGCTTGACGACGGCGACGCCGGCGATCTTCTGGTCCTTGATCGTGACGTTGACGGAGACGTCTCCGTTCCTTCCCTGGCCAACACCTTCGAAAACGCCGTCCTGAAGTCCGGCGGCATGGGTCATCGACGCCCCGAAGGCCAAAGTGACCGCGGTCGCGAGCATGGTTGTTCTGATCATGTTTTTCCCTTCCATAGAAATCGTAGAAACGGAGGACAGGAGACTCCTCCGAAGGCATAAGCCTACGACACAACGAAAGAAATTGATATCAAGGGTTTACACTCATTCCCCTGAAAACAACGGAATAATTACATTTCATTGAAAAAAATCCAATAAAAAATATTGGAGAGCAGAAAAAAAGGGCTCCGGAACACCCGTTCCGAAGCCCCCATACTGTCTCAAGGGATCAACGCTTGATCACCATTCGTAACTGGCGCCGACGTTGTAATCCACCGTCGAGGAACTACCCGTGTTGCCCGAGACGCCGAAGCGCACGGCCACATGGTTGTTCGGACGGTAGCCGGCACCCACGGCGAGAGCGGTGGTCGAGCCGGACCCACCCAGGGCGGCGGTCACGTTGCATTTGCCGATCCCCACGGGGGCCATCAGGGCCGAAAGAGCGGACTGACGGGCGAAACCCCTCTTCATGTCACGGTCGAGACGCTTGATGCGGGTGTCAGTCTGAGCAGCATACTCCTTGAGCTGCGCAAGATTGACGGCATCATGGTCGTCGCGAGCCGCGGCGACGTGGACGATGCGACGCTGGAGCTCATCGTTGCCCACCAAAACCGTGTGATCTTCATTGGCAACCGATTGAGACCCCAGGGCGACGGACTCTCCAGCCTCTTTCGACACGTTGGCGCTTCCGCCAAGGGCCACGCCTCCGTCGGCATTCACTTGCGACTGATCTCCGAGCGCCACCCCCTGCTCTGCTTCCTTCGAGACTTCCGCCTCGTTGCCGATGGCGACGGAACGTTCACCGGCTGCAACGGCATCCTTGGCCAATGCAATCGTTTCAGAACTGATACGACATTGAATGTCATCGTCGCGGCACTGATTCTTGCTCTCGGCCTCCTCCACCTTTGTTTGAAGAGCAATGAAGCTCTTGTAAACCGGAGCGACGAACTCCTGCTGAACCATGTCCTTGATGGCGACGTCATGTCGGATGACAGCGTCTTCAACCTTGCCGACTCGGTCGTCAATGACGCTGATCATCTTCTTGCCATTGTCGATGTCCTTAGCAAGCTCGGCTTCAACCGAATCGATTTTCCCGTCAAGACGGGAGACTTCATCGGCCTGCTTGTCTTCAAGTGCACCAACGCGGTCATCAACACAACTGATTTTGACGGCATTGCCTTCGACACGCGCTTCCACGCCGCCGACCTTTTCATTCAAATCCTTGTCAACACGGGCGATGTTCCCGGACAGTTTTTCGTCGAGCTGATTCAGATCACCATTGATTTGAGCGACATCCTTGGAATGCGTTTCTTCAAGAGCGCCGACACGGTCATCAACGCGGCTGATTTTGACGGCATTGCCTTCGACACGCGCTTCCACGCCGCCGACCTTTTCATTCAAATCCTTGTCAACACGGGCGATGTTCCCGGACAGTTTTTCGTCGAGCTGATTCAGATCACCATTGATTTGAGCGACATCCCTGGAATGCGTCTCTTCAAGTGCACCAACGCGGTCATCAACACGGCTGATTTTGACGGCATTGCCTTCGACACGCGCTTCCACGCCGCCGACCTTTTCAT
>CAJMRV010000149.1 GCA_905215795.1 uncultured bacterium
GGGTGGGGTAAGGGGTCAGTTCTTCTTTCATCATGCGACTCTTCGGTCCGGCGGAGCGGCAGGGCCCGGATCTCCGTCTCTTTTCCTTTTCTTCTTCGTTCAGTGGGAGCGTTCCTTGACGAGGCGTGCGATCGCCTCGAGGTGGCGGCAGCCGCCACGGCCGACGACGGGGTCCGCCTCGACGGCCGCGAGGGCCGAGAGCGCCTCGCCGTAGAGTTCATCCGCGAAGGCGCGCGCCCCGTCGAGCCCCTTGAAGCTCACCCACGTGGGCTTGTCGTCCTTGGCGTCCTTGCCCGCGGTCTTGCCGAGGGTCTCGGTGTTCTGGGTGCAGTCGAGGATGTCGTCGACCACCTGGAAGAGCAGCCCGATGGCGTGCCCGAAGCGGGCGAAGCCGGCGCGGGCGTCCTCTCCGAGCTCGTCCCAGCGGCCCGCCTGGGCCCCCATGAGGATCGAGGCGAGGATGAGCGCGCCCGTCTTCATCGTCTGCATGCGCATGAGTTCGAACTCGGCGGGGTCCTTGCCGACCATGGCGAGGTCGAGGGCCTGGCCGCCGGCCATGCCGCGGACACCCGAGGCACGCGCGAGGGTGCGCACCATGCGCAGCGTCTTCACGGGGTCAGCGTCCTCGGAGGCGAGCACGTCGAAGGCCTCGGTCTGCAGGGCGTCGCCCGCGAGCATCGCGAGCGCCTCGCCGTACATCACGTGCGTGGTGGGCTTGCCGCGGCGCAGCGTGTCGTTGTCCATCGAGGGCATGTCGTCGTGGACGAGCGAGTAGCCGTGGATGCACTCCAGCGCGAGCGCGCCCGCGTCGAGGAGCCCCATCGGGGCGCCGCAGGCGAGACCCGCCGCGTAGATGAGCTGGGCGCGGATGCGCTTGCCGCCATTGAGGACGGAATAACGCATGGAGCCGATCAGCTTGCGGGGTTCATGGCCGGTCGTCGGGAGCTTCTCCCCGGCGTACCATTCGAAATGCGCGATCGTCTCGCGCGACCACTCGGCGTAGTCCTGTTCTTTTTCGATCATCGGAACGTGTCCTCGTCTCAGGCGTTTTCGTTTTCTTCATCGGAACGGCGCAGGGCGTCGATCGTGCGGCGGGCGCCGTCGAGCTCCTCGCGGCAGCGCTTCAGAAGCGCGGTCCCGCGGGCGTAGCCCTCGACGCTCTCCTTGAGCGTGGTGCGGCCGCCGGCCATGCGGGCCGTGAGTTCGTCGAGCTCCTCGAGGGCCTCCTCGAAGGTGAGTTCGTCCACCGGACGCACGTCGGCTTTTTCTTCCTGCATCATCCCTCCCGATTGTTTCTTTTGAGTGAAAGGTGGCGGACCGCGTCGTCGACGCGGTCCCTTCGGGCGTCCTCCGATGAGGGGCGGAGACGCCGGCTACCCGTCATTGTACTTAATAAGACAGGGGCGAACCAATGGAGCGGGCGTGGGAATTGCCCGCCTCCGGGCGGGCCCCTCCTTAAGTACCCCTTTTGGGGGAGCGGCGGTTCGGCGTTAAAATGACCTCGACGGCGGACGCAAGGTCCGCACCCCGTCCCGCACCCCGTCGACGAAGGGGCCACCCAATGCGGGGAATCAAACACGAAAACAAAGACACCGATGCAGAAAAGCTTCTGGATGCTGCTGGCCGCCTTCCTCTTCGCCAGCATGGCCGCCTTCACCAAGATGGGCGCCCGAGAGTTCGACGTGATGGAGCTCGTCTTCTACCGCTCGATCTTCGGCGTGGTGTGCATCTTCATATGGACCCTCTTCAAGGGGCTCTCCGTGGCGACGCCGCTGATCGGCTCGCACCTCAAGCGGAGCTTCCTCGGGACGATGGGCCTGACGATCTGGTTCTTCGCGATCTCGCAGCTCCCGCTGGGGACCGCCATGACCCTCAACTACACGAGTCCGCTCTACATCGCGGCGATCCTGACGGGGGCCGCGCTCTGGAAGCGCCGGCCCATCAGGCTGCTCCTCGTCCTCTCGGTGATCCTCGGCTTCGTGGGCGTCGTCCTGGTGCTCAAGCCCTCGCTCAACCACGGCCAGGAGCTCGCCGCCCTGATCGGGCTCTCCTCGGGCCTCTTCGCCGCCCTGGCCTACCTCCAGGTGAAGGAGCTCTCCGACATGAAGGAGCCCGAGTGGCGCATCGTCTTCTACTTCACCTGCTTCGGCTCCGTATGGGGCCTCGCCATCCAACTCATGCTCCACGGCCACATGACGCCATTGACCCTGGACAACATCCCCGTACTTTTCGGGATCGCCGTGACCGGCACCCTCGCACAGCTCACGATGACACGCTCCTGGGGGTCTCCAAGCCCTCTCCTGACGAGCGCATTTCAATACTCAGGGATTATCTTCGCTGCTGTGTACGGCTCCCTCTTCTTCGACGAACCCATTGGGGTAGTAAGCGCAATCGGCATCGCCATCATTTTGATTTCAGGAGTTAGTGCATCCTTCCTAAGCAAATCGAAGAAGTGAAAGTTTCTGTCTATCACGTACCAAGAATCGAGGATGTCAACCCCCCGAAACGGCCGATTTAACCAAACAGAATCGGTCAATTGTTAAGTTTTGCTTGATTCTAAGGGTTATCCCTCACTTCAATGTAAAGACGTAACTTTTAGAATCTTTACGTGAAAAGAAAGAAACGTCTGTACACAAAAAAGACGTCCGTGCGGCCTCCTTCCAAGAGAGAAGCCGCGTCATCTATCAACTTACGCTACGGGGCGAAGAATGACCCAAAAACACAAAATTAGTCTAGCCTGGCAAATGATGATCGGCCTAGTCGTCGGCGTGATCGTCGGCGCTCTGGTCGACACCCATTTCGCACAAACCTGGCTCCAGCCGCTCGGCCAGCTGTTCATTCGCTTGATCCGCATGGTCGTCGTGCCCTTGGTCATCGCGACCATCATCGCCGGTGCCGCGGGCATCTCGGACACGAGCAAGCTCGGCCGCGTCGCCCTCAAGGTTCTTGTGGTCTACGCCCTGACGACGGCCATCGCCGTCGCCTTCGGCATCGTCTTCGCCAACCTGATGCATCCGGGCCTCGGCCTCGACCTCTCGCATGAAGGTCTGAAGGCCAAGGACGTCGTGGCTCCGCCGCTCGTCCAGACGCTCCTCAACATCGTCCCGATCAACCCGATGGAAGCCATGGCCAAGGGCTCGATGCTCCAGCTCATCTTCTTCGCGGTGATCTTCGGCTTCGGCCTCTCGAGCCTCGGTGAACGCGGCAAGCCCGTGCTCCACTTCTTCGAGATCGTCGGCGAGACGATGATCCGCGTCACGCACATGGTCATGCTCTACGCCCCGATCGGTGTGTTCGGCTTGATGGCCTACACCGTGAGCCGTCACGGCCTCGGCGTGCTGCTCCCGCTGGGCGCCCTGATCCTCGCCGCCTTCTTCGCCACCGTCTGCTTCGTCTGCGTGATCCTGATCCCGCTCGTCCGAGGCGTCACCGGCATCAAGGTGATGGACTTCCTGCGCGGCATCTTCGAACCGTGGCTCGTCGCCTTCACGACCTGCTCGTCCGCCGCCGCCCTCCCGGCCAACCTCGACGCCGCCCGCAAGCTCGGCGCCACCAAGACGATCGCCTCGTTCTCGATCCCGTTGGGCAACACGATCAACATGAACGGCACGGCCATCTACATGGGTGTGTGCGCGATCTTCGCGGCTGAAGTCTTCGGTCTGCACCTCACGTTCGCCGACCAGGCCACCGTCGTCCTCATGGGCGTGCTGGCCGCCATCGGCACCGCCGGCGTCCCCGGCTCCGGCCTGATCATGACGACGATCGTCTTCACCCAGGTCGGCATCCCGCTCGAAGCCGTCGCGCTCATCGCCGGCATCGACCGTATCCTCGACATGATGCGTACCTCGATCAACGTCGTCGGCGACGCCGCCGCCGCTGTCGTGGTCACCAAGCTCGAGGGCGACCTCGGCGCCGACCCGTACGACCCCGAAAACCCGATCTGACCATCCGATCGGACACGGTCGGTCCCATGACCGGCCATTGACGACGAACCCCGACGGCTCCCAACCGGGAGCGCCGGGGTTTCATTTTTTTCCGACGGTTCCATCGACCGCCCCCGCGTGCGTCCTCACGAAGGACATTGAAAAAGCGCCGCATCCCCGTAAAGGAGATGCGGCGTTCTTCATTCATTGATCCGTGGGGAAAAGCCCCCCTCCATGAAATGGACGTGCATGACGCCCGACCGGAAGCGCACCGGAGACGCTCCGGAGGAAGGAATCGAGTAGAGGGGAGCACTCTCGGTGCTCCTCCCCTCTCACACCACCAACCG
>CAJMRV010000150.1 GCA_905215795.1 uncultured bacterium
GGATTGCACATCCCGTTGGTCTTTTTACAGTTTTGTCCGTGGATTTCCGCCTCAGGCGGCCGGGGCCGGATCGGGCGCGGGCTTGCCGCCGATCACGAGGCTGATGAGGTAGCCCGCGATGGCGGGTGTCACCCAGCCGAGGCTCGAGGCCTGCAGCGGGAGCATGTCGAGCCATTCGGGGACGGGGCCGAGCGGGATGCCCGCATAGTGGAGCGCACCGACGACGCTCACCAGACCCGTGAGGGCGATCGTGAGGGGGTACGTCCAGCGGCGCACCGGCATCACCGAGTGGGCCAGGCCGAGCACGATCAGCACGAGCGAAATCGGGTAGATGGCGAGCAGGATCGGCACGGAGACCTTCAGGATCATCGTGAGGCCCATGTTGCTCACGACGGTGCTCACCGCGGCGAAGATGAAGAGCCAGCCCACGTAGGGGACCTTCGGGACGATCGTGCGGAAGTAGTTCGAGCAGCAGGAGAAGAGTCCCACGCAGGTGTTCAGGCAGGCGATGAAGAACATGGCGCCGAGCACGATGTTGCCGAGGCCGCCGAAGCCGTGCGCGGCGATCGCCGAGAGCGTCTGTGCGCCGTTTTCGCCGCCCATGCCGGCTCCGCCCGCCTGGGCGCCCATGTAGGCGAGCGCCGAGTAGACGACGATGAAGACGAAGCCCGCGATGAGGCCTGCCTTGACGGTTTCAGAGACCACCGTGCGGGTGTCCTTGGCGCCCAGCGCCTTCACGTTCATGGCGATCACGAGGCCGAAGTTCAGGGCGGCGAGCGTGTCCATGGTCTGGTAGCCCTCGATGAAGCCCTGGAAGAGCGGCGCGGCGATGTACGGGTCGTGCGCCTCGCCGATCCCGCCGATCGGGTTGAGCATGGAGGCGATGAAGAGCACGGCGATGAGCGTCAGAAGGGCCGGACAGGTGATCTTGCCGAGGCGCTGCGTGAGCTTCTCGGGGTTGAGCGCGAGCACGAAGGCGAGCGCGAAGAACGCCACCGAGTAGGCCGCCTGGGCGATCTGCCCCGTCGTGAAGCCGAGGAGCGCCGGGGAGCCCGTCACGTCGGCGATGAACGGCGTCACCGCCATTTCAAAGGAGGTGCTCGCCGTACGCGGAATCGCGAGCATCGGGCCGATCGAGAGGTAGATCAGGAGCGTGTAGAGGAAGGCGAAGCGCTTGGAGACGCGGCCCGCGAGGGTGTCGAGGCCGCCCGAGATGGCCACGGCGATCACGCCGAGGATCGGGGCCGCGACGGCCGTGAGCGTGAAGCCCGTCATCGCGGGGAGGATGTTCTCACCGGAGAGGTTGCCGAGGAACGGCGGGAAGATGAGGTTGCCCGCCCCGAAGAACATCGAGAAGAGCGTCAGACCGATTAGGGCTCGGGATCGAAAGGAGAATGTCTGCATAGGATGCGTGTCCAGGTTCCGTGGGGCGGACGCGGGGTCGTCTGAGGGGCCCTCCGCAGGAGATCCGCCGCCAGTGCGGCACCGTTCTTATTGCCAAAGGAGTGGTACGGATAAAAAGGAGGCCTTCGAGAATCAACGCGAAGACCTCGATTCAAGAATAGCACAACCGTGGCCTTTCAAAAGGCGCTTTCCTTGGGGTGTACTACCTAGAAATTCCCTTGGTGAAGAGGGGATTAGGGCTTTCTCCCGTATCCATGTGATGGTGCCTTGAGTCCGTGCGGGCGGCCCCGGGTTCCGGGAGCCGCCCGCACGGGTCGGAGGAGGCGTGCACGACATGACCCATTTTCAGTGCGGCGGGATTCAGGCGAGGGCGGCCCTCACGTCCCCGAGGAAACGTCCGAGCGCCCCGGTCCCTTCGGCCGGGCCGTTCCCGGAGAGGATCGTCACGGGCTCCGTCTCGAGGATGACGCCCGTGGCGTGGCCCTTTGCGACGAGTTCGGCCGCGGCGGCCCTGAAGGGGCCCTCGAAGGCGGGCGTCTCGACGAGCACGCGGGCGGGGAGGTCCTCATCGGCGAGAACGCCGAAGGGTTGCGCCGTCGGGGTGAAGGAGATGAGGAGCGTGCCGGCTGCGTGGGCGAGCGCCTTCTCGAACCCCTCCTTTGTCTGGGTCGGGGCGATCGAGACGATGAGCGGGGTTTCGTTCACCCGGGCGGTGGCCTCCCAGACGGGTTCGGCCTCGCGCATCACGACGGGCACGTCGGGGAGCATCACCTCGTCGGCGCCGGCGGCGCGGATCCTCGCGGTGAGCCGGTCGAAGTCGTTCACGTAGGCGAGGTTCGAGACGACGGGCACGATCACGTGCTTGCCGGTGGCGGCCTTGACGCGGCGGACCACCTCGAGGGCGTCCTCGATGCGGGTTCCCCGGGAGAGGGCCCGGTCATGGGCCGCCTCGAGTGCGGGCGGCACGGCGATCGGGTCGGAGAAGGGCAGGTCGAGCACGACGCCGTCGGCGTGTTCGAGGGCGGAGGCGATGGCCTCGGGACCGACGAGCGGGTCGCCGGCGACGAATCGGAGGAAAAGGGCTGGGGTGTTCATCTTGAGTTCCTTGTCTTCAATGTCCTGGATGTCGGTGGTTTCACGGTGGCGGAGCACTTCAGGCTTCGGCGCGGAGCATGTCGAGGACGCGCTCGTCGAGGCCGTGCTCGAGTTCGCAACCCATCTTCTCGAACATTTCGGAGACCTGGAAGATGTCCTTGTCGCCGCGTCCGGAGAGGTTCACGAGGAGGACCTGCTCCTTGTCGGGTTCGGCGCGGGCCATCTTCAGGGCGTGCGCGAGGGCGTGGGAGCTCTCAAGGGCCGGGATGATGCCCTCCTTGAGGCTCAGTTCGGCGAAGGCGGCGAGCGCCTCGCGGTCCGTGATGCCGACGTACTCGGCGCGGCCGATGTTCATGAGGTGGGCGTGTTCGGGGCCCACGCTCGGGAAGTCCAGCCCGGCGGAGATCGAGGAGGATTCGTGGACCTGGCCCTCGTCGTCCTGGAGGTTGTAGGAACGCGCGCCGAAGAAGATGCCGCGGGTGCCCTTCTGGAGCGGAGCGCCGTGCTCCTGGGTGTGCAGGCCCTTGCCGGCCGGCTCGACGCCGATCAGGCGGGTCTCTTCATAGGGCTTGAAGTCGTGGAACGCGCCGATCGCGTTGGAGCCGCCGCCCACGGCCGCGATGACCGCGTCGGGGAGCCGGTGCTCGACGTCGTTGATCTGGCGGCGGGCCTCCTCGCCGATCACCTTCTGGAACTCGCGCACGATCGTCGGGAAAGGATGCGGACCCGCGGCGGTTCCGAGCAGGTAGTGGGTGGTCTCGAGGTTTTCAGCCCAGTCGGCGAGCGCCGCGACGCAGGCCTCCTTCAGGGATCCCTTTCCGGAGGTGACCGGGATCACTTCCGCGCCCATGAGGCGCATGCGGAAGACGTTGGGTTTCTGGCGCTCGACGTCGTGGGCGCCCATGTAGATCCTGCATTCAAACCCCATCAGGGCGGCGGCGAGCGCCGTGGCGGTGCCGTGCTGGCCCGCGCCCGTCTCGGCGATCAGACGGGTCTTGCCCATGCGGCGGGCGAGAAGGGCCTGGCCGAGGACCTGGTTGGTCTTGTGGGCGCCGCCGTGGAGGAGGTCCTCACGCTTGAGGTAGAGCCGGGTCTTCGTCCCCTTGACGATGTTGGTGCAGCGGGTCAGTGGTGTGGGACGGCCCGCATAGGTCGTGAGCAGGTGCTGGAGCTCCCGGTTGAATTCCGGGTCGCGGCGGGCGTCGATGAAGGCCTGTTCGAGTTGGTCGAGGGCCGGGATGAGGGCGTCGGGGACGAACTGGCCGCCGAAGTCGCCGAAGTAGGATTGGAGTTGCATGAGGATCACCTTTGGAAAGGAAGGGTTGGAGAAAAGGTTCCTCCCCGTCCTCGGGATCCGTCAGCCTTCGTGGTGATGCGTTTTCACGCCTTGGGAAAAGAAAACACCCGCGCTCCGGAATCCCTCGGATGAGGAACCGCTGGAGAGCGGGTGTCTGGTCTGAGAACGAAGTTGATGGAAATCAACGCACAGTCTGACGTGTGGCCCACTCTCCTAGGAGGAGCGCCACCACCAAGACAATTCAACAGTGCGGATCTCGAACATCATCATCGTCCTTTTTTGCGTTGGGAAGCTGAAGAGTCGTCCATCGGAACGTGGTCTCGTTCCGGACTCGTCTTCATCAGTCATAGGACACAATGTACCGAAGGCCCGTGAACAAAGCAATACGGTGGTTGCCCTAGGAGATTCCTCGGGGTCCGGGCCGCGCACAAGCACAACCTGTTGATATTGAAGGGAATATCGAATGGAAGTT
>CAJMRV010000151.1 GCA_905215795.1 uncultured bacterium
AGCGGATCTGGATGCCCTGCATCCCCAAGGAGGAGAAGCTCCTTTCGGAGACCGACGCGAGCTACGCCTGCCCGGTCGTCGGGGGCTACCCCGAGGCGCTCCGGCTCAACGTCGTCGAGTGCGTCGAGGGGGCGGAGGTGATGACCCCGTTCCTGCGTCCCGACCGCCCCGACTCCGTCGTGAGGGCGCTCAGGGAGGCCTTCCCGGAGATCCCCGTTTCCGAACTCCGTGACGCCGTGGCCGAGGGCGGTCGTGCGCTCGCTCGCTACCGAGCCGACATCGCCCGTGAGGCGAGGCGGATCTGGAACTCCGGGGACCCCGTCGTGGTGCTCGCCGCCCATCCCTATCACCTCGACGCCTTCGTCCACCACGGCATCCCCAACCTGATCGAGTCGATGGGCTGGAAGGTCCTCACCGAGGACGCCGTGGCGCTCATCTCGGACGCGCCCGCACGGGTGGACGTCGTCAACCAGTGGGCGTTCCACGGAAGGCTCTACCGCGCCGCCGAAATGGCGGTGAAGCGCCCCCGCACCGAACTCGTGCAGCTCGTGAGCTTCGGGTGCGGCATCGACGCGATCACCTCCGAACAGGTCCGGCGGATCATGGAGCGGGCAGGCCACCTCTACACCATGCTCAAGATCGACGAGACCGACTCGCTCGGCGCCGCCCGCATCCGCATCGCCTCGCTCTTCGCGGCGATGAAGGACAGGGAGGCCTCGGAGGCCGGATCGACGAGTCCGGCGCCCTCCGGGACGGCCGGTTCTTCATCGTCGCCGGCGCATCCGGTCCGCTCGGCCTCCCGGTCGCGCCGCCGCACGATCCCGATCGTGAAGGCGGACGGCCGTCATGAGGCTCAGGACGAACATGATGCACTGGATGACGAGGACGACCGTGATGACCATGGTGACCCTGGTGGCCCTGGTGGGCCGAGCGGATCCCCGTCTTTGAATGCTTCCGGCGGCTCCATTCCGGGTCTTTCCGGCCTCTCCGGTCTTGCGGACCTCCCCGGCGTATCTCATTTGAGGAACCTCTTCGGGAACGTTTCCAAGGCGAGCTCCCCAGACGGCGGAGGGAAGGGCGGAGCCGGTGCGCCCGCTGCGCGGCGCCGTCCCTACTTCAGGGACGTCCCCAAGCACACGACGCTCTACATGCCCCAGATGGCGCCGATCCACTTCCCGCTCGTCGCCGAGGCGCTCCGCGCCGGGGGCTACGACGTGGCGTTCCTCCCCGAGGTGTCCGACCGGGCGCTCGAGCTGGGGCTCCGCTACGTCAACAACGACACCTGCTACCCGGCGATCGTCGTGATCGGGCAGCTCCTCGAGGCGATCGAGCGTCCGGGGTTCGACCGCGGCAACGCCGCGTTCCTGCTCTCGCAGACCTGCGGCCCGTGCCGTGCGACGAACTATCCGACGCTCCTCAAATGGGCGCTCCGCGACATGGGCGAGGGCGACATCCCCGTGGTGACCTTCGCGATGCGCGAGATCGAGGGCGGCCACCGGCTGAAGCTCTCCTTCAAGGACCTGCGCAGGCTCGTCGCCTCGATGCTCCTTGGAGACCTCCTCCAGCGCCTCACCCTCCACCTGAGGGCGCACGAGACGAACCCGGGCGACACGGTCGCCAAGCTCGAGGCCTGGACCGGGAAGCTCCGGGGCATGATCCGCGACGGTTTGTCGGGCTGCCCCGAAGCGCTCATGGAGGAGATCGTGGCGGACTTCGCGTCGATCCCGAGGAGCCGCACCGTGAAGCCCGTCGTCGGCATCGTCGGGGAGATCCTCCTCAAGTACCATCCCAAGGCCAACCTCGAGATGGTCGAGCGGATCCTCGCCGAGGACGCCGAACCCCGCCAGGGGGACCTCACCAACTTCATCCTCTACTGTCTGGAGGACTACTGCTGGCAGGACCGCTACTTCAACGACTCGAAGGTGACGGGGCTCGTCTCGCTCGCGCTGCTGACCTGGATCGAACGCCGCCACCGGATGATGGGGCGGATCCTCGAGCGCCACGGCTTCCCCGCCGTCACGCCCTTCAAGGCGATGCAGGAGGGGATCCGCGGGTTCGTCACCGAGGGTCAGCAGGCGGGCGAGGGATGGTTGCTCACCGCCGAGATGATCGAGTTCCTGAAGAGCGGCGTCGACAACGTCCTCTGCCTGCAGCCCTTCGCGTGCCTCCCCAACCACATCACGGGACGCGGCGTCATGCGGGCGATCCGCCGCACGTTCGAGAACGCCAACGTCTGCGGCATCGACTTCGAGGCGGGCACCGCCGAGTCGAACGTCGCCAACCGCGTGAAGCTCTTTCTGAGCCAGTCCCTGAGGAAGACCACGGGCGGCGCCGTCGACGACTGACGCCCTTGTCCTGACGGGGAGGCACGACGGCAGACGTGCCCGACAAAAAAAACAGCGCCCCGACGCGTTCCCGGAGAGAGACCGGTGTGCGTCGGGGCGCTGTTGTTTCTTCGCTCACATGCGTCGGAAGGGGGTCGCCCTTTAGAAGCGGTACATGGCGTTGACGCGCCAGATCGTCCCTTCCTTCCACTGGCTCGAGAAGACGTGCGAGACGCCGCCCGAAACCGTGAGGGACTTCGTGAGGGCGTACTGAGCGCCGAGCCCCAACTCGTACCAGGTGCCACTGGAGATTTCCTGGATTCCGTTGTCGACGTCTCAGCCACGCTCTTATGGCAAGACAACCGCTGAAAAAGCAGGTGTTCGCGTCATGTCCGTGAGCCTCAGCTCATCGTCCTCGTGAAGAGGGGACCGAAGACATCCTTCCAGGCCCAGAGTGTGCTCGCCGCATCAGGCGCTTCAATCGCCTCGGAGCAGCGCAGGGCGGCGGCCTTCGCCTCCTCACGGAAGTCCACGCTCGGAGCGGCGGGAACGGGTTCGGGTTCCTCGACCTTCTTGACGCGCTTCTTGAAGGGGTGCGTCGAGGAGCGCTTGCGGGAGGACTTGCCCGAGGCCTTCTTCTCCTCGGCTGCGGCCGCTTCGGCGGCCTCCTTCTCCTCGTCCTTCTCCTCGGGTTCCTCGACGGGGATCTCCGAGAGGTACTCGAGGAAGGAGCGCATCAGTTCCGGGTACGTGCGGTCGATCTCGCCGGGAACCTCGGCGTGGAAGAAGTCGTAGGCGTAGGTGTCGATCGCGAGGTCGGAGAGATCGACCTTGTGGGTGTCGCGCCAGGCACGGGTCATCTTGCAGACCGGGCGGAAGCGGCCCTTGAGGCGTTTGTCGGTCGAATCGAACTCGCTCGCCTCGATCCTCGGGTCGGTGTCCTTCCAGGTGCGGGCGGGCTTGCGGCCCGGATACTCCAGGGCGCCCTCGTCGTCGACGAAGACGGGGTGGATCTCGACGTTGATGTCCTTGCCGGTCCCCTTGACGCACACCTCGTCGGAGATCGTGCATGTCTCGAAGAAGGGATGGACCTGGTTCTGGACGTCCAGGAGCAGCATCGTCGCGCCGAATTCGCCTTCATAGGCGGGACGGAAGCTCTCGGGGATGATGTAGAGCATGACGAGGTCGGTGCAGTTGATCGCCGTGCCGCGGCCGGCGGAGCCCGTCAGGATGCCGTGGGACTCCTTGTCCTCGGTCCCGCGGAAGTAGCTGTTGAGGGCGCCCGTCAGGGCGGCGCAGCCGTATTCGATGTATTCGGTCGAGTCCTTGAGGTTCTTCTCAAACGTGTTGAACAAGCGGACGTTCAGCATGGGATGTGGTTCCTCCAATAAAAAAGGTTGTTCCGGCCGCGAAGCCGGAGGACAACCCGCATGGGGGCTCGGTCTGAATTGCCGATGCCTTTTGGATTTGTTCTATTCAAGTTTAAACGGTATCCGGTGAAAAAAGAAATCGGGGGAATTCCGCTCGGTGTTTACGCGGAGGAATCCCTTCCGTGACGGAGGATTCAAAAGGCATAGGGAACGCCTGTTGTTTTTATCTTCGTCTCTTCGAGCCAAGGGATTTCTTCACGTTTTTTTCGTTCGAGGACGTATGGGGGTGCTAATTCCGGCCTCCCATGGACGGGATGGGGAGGAGGGGGTAGGACGTAATGGTCGGGATGAACGGGAAGACAGGGAAGACCACGTACGGATGGTTGAGGCCTGATTGGTGATCGTACTGGAGATAAAACGAAGGTCCGGACACTTTTCACTCGGAGTGAACGCCGCCCCCGCCCTCACACCCGGCCCTGC
>CAJMRV010000152.1 GCA_905215795.1 uncultured bacterium
GGGCGGGATCGTCGAGCTCGACGAGGCTCTCCGGGGCGCAGGTCACGAACGCGGGTTCGCGCACGCCGGGGAGCCGGTAAAGCGCGAACGGGACTCCCGCGCGGTGGAGCTTGATGAGGGTCTCATGCATGTCTTTCTCCTTCCCCGGCGGTTCGAATGCCGCCGGTGTTCCTTTCATTCATGGTGTTCTTTCTGTTCTGCCCGTCGTCCTTCCTTATTTCCCCGAGCAGCCCGTCGAGGGCCTCGAAGTACCCGTCGGTGCCGTGTCCCTTCACGGTGAAGCGGACGACATGGGCGACGTGGCTCACGTGCCGGAAGGACTCGCGCTTCATGGGGTCCGTGATGTGGACCTCGGCGGAGGGGAGTCCCACCGCGAGGAGCGCGTCGGGGATCGCCACGCTCGTGTGCGTGTAGGCCGCGGGATTGATGAGGATCGCGTCGGTGCCGTCGCTGAAGGCCGCTTGGATGCGGTCGACGATGGCGCCCTCGTGGTTGTGCTGGAACACTTCGGTGACGACGCCGTTTGCACGCCCCCATTCATGGATTGCGGCGACGAGGTCGTCATGGGTGAAGCGGCCGTACAAGGACGGCTCACGGATGCCGAGCATGTTGAGGTTCGGTCCGTTGACGACGAGGATCTTCGGTGGACGGACGGCAGGCATCGCTTCACCAATGCCGCTGGTTTCGTCCTTGTTGTTTGCAACGGTCTTCCCGACAACTTGTCCGAATGTGCCGTCGAGCCTCTCCTTTAAAACACGGACGAGCTCGTCGACGCCGCCCCGGTCGCCGCCCCGTTTGGAAAGCCGCACGCGGGCGTCGGCCACGGCTTCATAAAAGGGGCGGCGTTCCTCCTCGAGATGCCTCAGATGTCCGAGGGGGTCCGCGGCTGCACCATCACCGGACGTCGACAGGGGACGCCCCTTCGTTGCAAGCGTTTCGACGGGACGTTCGAGCAGAAGAACGACGCCCGCCGCGGCGAGCCAGCGGCGGTTCGCTTCATCGAGGACGGTGCCGCCGCCCGTCGCCAACACGGGGACGGAAGGCCACGCCCGGGGATCTTCCGACTCGGAGGCGTCGGATTGTGCGGAGCTTGCGGAGGCGATGCCATCGAGCACCTTGCCGAGCACGACCGACTCCAGACGGCGGAAGGCCGCCTCGCCGCCCGCCATGATGAGGCGCGACGGCGGAATCCCCGTCTCACGCTCCACCTCGGCGTCGAGGTCGAGGAAGGGACGACCGAGACGACGTGCGAGCGCACGGCCGATCGTGGTCTTCCCGACACCGGGCAGCCCGTGAGGATGACGGGCGTCGTGGCGAGGAGGAACGAGCGGGCGAAGCGCACGTCGCGTTCCGTGGGGTCCGCATCCATGCGGGAGAGCACGGCCTGCAGCGCCCCGGGCGCATCCCGCCCGGCGAGGACGCGCCGGAAGATGCGGTCGGCCGCTCCCGCCTGAACGGCAAGCATGATTCGGCCGTTCAGGGTGGGAAGCCCCCGACGTTTGGCTGCGATGAGGAGCGGCGTTCGGTGGGGGTTCGTGACGAGGTCGACGACGAGGCGCAGCCGGTGGAAACTCTCCAACCATGCTGCATCCCCGGAGGAATCCATGACTTCATCCCCGGCGATCCCCACCGACGGGAGCGCATCCGAGAGCGCCGTCCCCGCCATGCCGGCCGGGGTCGCGTCGACGAGGACGTCGGCGTCGAGGTGTTCGGGCGGGATGAGGATCGAGCCCGCCGTAGGTTCGGAAGAGGGCGCCTGCCGGCGGTCCCCTGGGCATGCGGAGCGGCCGAGCAGCACCACCTCGCGGGCGCCCGCCCTCAGGGCCGCAGTCCTGACCGTCCTCGCAGCGCCGCCCCGTCCGAGGACGAGCACCTTGGCGCCTTTAAGACCACCGGCACGACGTGCAGCAGCCTGGAGGAGCGCACCAAAGCCGGCCGCGTCCGTATTGGCGCCGACGACGGCGCCCGATGGGGAGCGAACGAGGGTGTTCACCGAACGCGCCGCACGGGCGGCCTCGGTGAGGCACCCCTGCGGATGCGCCTCCACCAACCTAAAGGCCGTCTCCTTGTAGGGTGCCGTGACGTTCAGTGCGTCCCATCCGCCGGAGGCGAGGAAGTCCTCCGCCACGTCGGGTGCCATGTCGAAGAGACCATAACAAGGGTTGCCGAGTCTTGCATGCAGGACCGGGGAGAAACTCCCCGAAATGCCCTGTCCGAGAAGGCCCGTCGTCTTTTGCGTCAACACGTATTCATTCCCGAAAGGGTTTGTAATAGTCGATGTAATCCGCTCTTCCTTCACTTCACGCACGGTGCGCCTCCGTTTGTCGATCCACCTCCGCTTCATCAAATAGAGGAAGTGCGTGCCAGCGTTCCGTATCGCCCAGAAGCGCGTCGAGCACCACGAGCGCTACGGCGGCCTCGACGACGGGTACGGCACGGATCCCCACCACAGGGTCGTGGCGTCCCTTCACGACGAGCGTCGTCATCGAACCATCCAAGGAGGCGGTCTCCTGGGGCATCGCGATCGAAGCGGCGGGCTTGAAGGCGCAGGAAAAGAGGATCGGGGCGCCCGTCGTGATCCCGCCCACGACGCCGCCCGCATGATTCGTGCGGGGAAGAAGCGGCGTGCCGAGACGGCGCTCCTCCTCGGGGACGGCCCGGCGGTGCGAATCGTTGTGACCGGAGCCCGTCATCTCCACGGCGCCGAATCCTTCGCCCATCTGGAAGCCCTTCACGGCGGGGATCGAAAAAACCATGCGGGCGAGGTCCGCGTCGATTCCATTGAAAAGCGCATCGCCCAATCCCGCGGGCACGCCTTCGACGACGCATTCGACTTCGGCGCCGAGCGAATCTCCTCGGCTCCGCGCGTCCTCAACCAATCGGGCCGCCTCCCCGACGGCCTTTTCCGAGCACATCGGCATGCCATAGGCCAGGGCGTTCTCCCGGGCGGCACGGATCAGACACCTGTTTGCGCCCGTCGGATGGAAGGCATCGTCGACGACGCTGCCGACCCGTTTGAGGTGGGCGCCGACGCGGATCCCCCGGCGCTCGAGGACCTGCAGGGCGATCCCGCCCGCGACGGCGAGTCCCGCGGTGAGACGTCCCGAGAAGGCGCCGCCCCCTCGGATGTCCACGGCGGGACCATGGCGCAGGAGCGCCACGAGGTCGGCGTGCGAGGGACGCGGCGTCCGACGGAAGGCGTCGTAGTCCGTGGACCGCGCCTCCTTGTTCCGGATCACGGCCGCCAATGGCGAGCCGCACGTGACGCCGTCGACGAGTCCCGAGAGGATTTCAGGCGTGTCGGGTTCGTTACGCCGCGTGACGAGTGCGCCGCCGGGACGGCGCCGTCCGAGGAAGCGCGAGAGCGCCTCCGTGTCGATTTCCTCTCCAGCCGGCAGTCCGTGGAGGACGACGCCCACGGCGGGTCCGTGGCTTTCTCCGAAGAGGGTGGTGATGAGGTGTCTTCCGATGTGCGACATGGGTCTTCCTGATCTCAGAGAACGTAATGGAGGGAGGCGATCGGGGTCGTGAGCACGGCCGAAAGGTCCTTGAAGAAGCCCGGATGGGACTTCGCGGCGGCCGAGGCGCCCGTCACCACGACGGGTCGGTCCGCGTTGAATGCGGCCGCGGCGGCGGCCATCACGATGCGGTGGTCCCCCTCGGTGGGGATCCGAGCGGGCGAAGCGCCGCGGAAACGCCCTCCGAGGCCTTCGATTTCAAGCACCGTGCCGGCGGGATGTCCGTTGGCGTCCACCCCCTCATGGCTTTCACGGGTCACGACGCCGAGCGAGGCGAGCATCGCCCGCACCGAGGCGATCCGGTCGCTCTCCTTGTGGCGGAGCGCATCGACGCCGCGGATGCGGGTGCGTCCCAGGGCGGCGCCCGCGACGACGGCGAGTGCGGGAACGAGGTCGGGCGTTTCCGAGGCGTCGAAGTCGATCCCCGTCAACGGCGCCGACTCGAGCGTCACCGCCCCCGGCGTCTCGAGGACGAGCGCACCGAAGCGGCGCAGCAGGCCGACCACGGCACGATCGCCCTGAAGGGCGTCCGAATCGAGCCCCTCGATCGTGATCCGCGTGCCCGACGGGGAGACCGCAGCGGCGGCGAGCCAGAAGGCCGCGTCCGACCAGTCCCCGGGCGCGGTGGCGATG
>CAJMRV010000153.1 GCA_905215795.1 uncultured bacterium
GGCGGGATGAAGGGCGGCCTCGTCGGCCTTTTCATCACGCTTCCTGCCGCGCCTCGCGAACATCGCGAGCACGCCGCCCACGGCCATCATCAGGGTGCCGATCCAGATCCAGATCACGAAGGGCTTCACATAAGCACGGATCACCCAGCCGCGGTTGTCATCGGTCGGGGTGCCCATGGAGACGTAGACGTCGCGCACGGGCGAGTGGACGATCGCGGCCTCGGTCATGGTCATGCCCTTGGCGTTGTCGTAGTTGCGCTTTTCGGGATGCAGGCTGAAGAGCTCGCGCCCGGCCTTGTCGAAGACCGTGAGGCTGCCGCGGGCGCCCGAGTAGTTCGGGCCCTGGACGTTGGTCCAGCCGTTGTAGCGGATCGTCACGGGGTCGATCGTCACGGAGGTGCCGGGGAGCATCCTCACCTGGCGCTCGACGGCGTAGTGCTCGACGGCGGTCGCGCCGAACATCGTCGTGGCGACGCCCAGGTGGGCGATGACCATGGCGATGAAGCCGATGTTGACGGCCTTGCCGGCCTTCCGCGCCCAGGAGGCGTAGCGCCAGAGGCTCATCAGGGTTCCAGCGGCGATCCAGACGGAAAGGCCGAAGCCGACGCCCGCCGACCACTTGAAGGAGCCGAGCATGAAGGGCATCGCAAGGGCCGCGATCAGGGCGATCATCCCGGGGATGAGGAGCTTCGTCGTGATGCGTTCCTCGCCCATGTCGACCCAGCGGGCCTCGATCGAGGGCGGCATCACGAGCGCGATGAAGATCATCATCGAGCCGAAGACGGCGTTGAAGTAAGGACTCCCGACGGAGAGCTTCCCGAGGCCCATCGCGTCGATCAGAAGCGGGTACATGGTCCCCAGGAGCACCGTGCCCATCGCGACGACGAGGAGCGCGTTCCCCGTCATCAGGAACGACTCCTTGGAGACGAAACCGAATCGGGCGCCGTGCGCGAGGCGCGCGCCCTTGGCGGCGAAGACGAGGAACGAGGCGCCGACGACGAGGATGAGGAATATGAGGATGAAGAGACCGCGCTCGGGGTCCGAGGCGAAGGCGTGCACGGAGGTGAGCACGCCCGAACGCACGAGGAAGGTGCCGAGCAACGAGAGCGAGAACGTGAGGATCGCGAGGAACACGGTCGAGACCTTGAAGACGCCGCGCTTTTCCGTGGCGATCAGGCTGTGCATGAGCGCGGTGCCCGTGAGCCAAGGCATGAACGAGGAGTTCTCCACCGGGTCCCAGGCCCACCAGCCGCCCCAGCCGAGTTCATAGTAGGACCAGTAGGAACCAAGCGAAATGCCGAGCGTCAAAAGCACCCACGAGAGCGCCGTCCAGGGACGCATCCAGCGGGCCCACTGCAGGTCGAAGCGACCCGAGAGGAGCGCGGCCATCGCGAAGGCGAACGGCACGGCGAAGCCGACGTAACCCACATAAAGGAGCGGCGGATGGAAGATCATCCCCGGGTCCTGGAGGAGCGGATTGAGGTCGGCGCCGTCGAAGGCGGGCGGGAAGTAGCGCAGGAACGGATTCGACGTCGTCAGGATGAAGAGGAAGAGTCCGAAGGCGATCGCGGAGAGGATGCCGAGCACGCGCGCCGAGACCGGGGCGGCGAGTTTCCTCGCGGACCAGGCCACGCCGGCGTTCCAGAGCGTGAGCACCCACACCCAGAAGAGGATCGACCCCTCGTGGCTCCCCCAGACGGCGGAGAGCTTGTAGAACCAGGGCAGCTTGGAGTTGGAGTGCTGCACCACGTTCATGATCGAGAAGTCGTCGAAGTAGAAGCCCCAGGCGAGGGACCCGATGGCCGTCAGACTGAGGGCGGCGCTCCAGTAGGCGGCCGCGGGCGCGAGCCTCTGCCAGCTCTTCACGCCGAGGGCGGCCCCGGCGAGTGGGAAGACGGCGCCCACCAAAGACGTCATCATCGCGAGTATCAGGGCGAGATGGCCTATTTCGGCGGTCATGCGTTTGCTCCTTGATTAGAGGGTTTTCGTAGTTGTTGTTCTTTGTTCATGCCTTTTTTCCGGGGGCCGTGGGATGGGCGGCCCTTCGGGAATGCCTGAAGGCTTGAAGGCATGAAGGCGCCGCGCCCGGTTTCATCCCCGTGGCGCCGCGCCTTGGCTGCCGGACCGCTGAGGTCCATCCACTAAGGACGGACCCGCAGGCGGCCGGCGACGCTCCCCGCGTCTTACTTCGCGGCGGGCTTCACGGGCGTGACCGGGGTCACGGACGTGAGCGGGAGCGAAGAGGCGGGGTTGAGTTCGGGCTTGGCCTTCTCAACGACCTCGACCTTGGCGGAGTCGACGAGACCCTTCACGAAGCCGTGGATGCGGCGGGTCTGGATCTGCGTGGTGATCTGCTGGCGCGCTTCGTCGAACGTCGGGAGGCCCTGGGGCTTCCTGTCGTCCTCGAGCTTCACGACGTGGTAGCCCATGGCGGTGCCGACGACGCCCTTGAGGAGTTCACCCTTCTTGAGGCCGGAGACGGCGGTGCGGAGCGACGTCACGAGCTGCGCTTCGGGGATGAAGTCGGTCAGACCGCCCTTTTCCACGGCGTCCTTGTCGATCGTGTTCTCACGGGCGAGCTTGGAGAAGTCGGCGCCGGCCTCGAGTTTCTTCAGGAGGTTGACGGCCTGGCCCTCGTCCTTCACGACGATCTGGCGGAGCTGCACGTCGCGTTCACCGAACTTGGCCTTCAGGCGGTCGTATTCGGTCTTGAGTTCCTTCTCGTCGACGTTCTGGTCCTGCAGGAAGTGGGCGATCGCGACCTGTTCGAGGAACGCGGACTGCTGGTTCTCGATCTCGGTCTCGACGTCCTTGAACTTGTCGACGCCCTCTTCACGGGCCTTCTTGGCGATCTCGGCGTCGATCCTCGCCTGGGTGACCTTGCCGTCCTTCGGAGCGAAGGAGAGCGCGTATTCGGCGGCGCGCTGTTCGCTCAGCTGGCGGTAGATGCGCTGCTTGAGTTCGTTATCGAGCTTGGGGAAGTTCTGCGCGGCGCGTTCGCCCTCCAGGCGGACGATCTCCCAGCCCTCGCCCGTCTTGAAGGGCTTCGAGCAGAGTTCACCGGGCTTCAATTCACCGAGGACCTTCGCGAGCGCGGGGTCGAAGTCGTTCGGGGAGTTCCAGACGACGAGGCCGCCGCTCGCGCCGTAGACCTTGTCGAGGCTGTGCGTGGCGGCCACTTCGGCCATCGGCTCGCCCTTCTTGATCTTGTCGAAGAGCTCCTTGGCGACGACTTCGTTGTCGACGAGCACGTGACGGAACGTCACTTCGCGATCGCCGTACTGCTTCTTGATCTCGAGGTACTTCTTGTCCACGTCGAGGTCGGTGACCGGACTCTTCTCGAGGTGGCGCGAGACGAGGCGCTGGGCGAGCACGTGATTGGCGATGTCGTCGAGCTGGGCCTTCACGTCGGGATCCTTCGTGTAGCCCTGGGAGACGGCGTAGTCGGCCATGACGCGGGTTTCAACGGCCATGTCCTTGGCGGCCTCCTCGAACTCACGCCCCTTGGCGGGGTCCATGAGCACGGAGTGCGGATCCTCCATGGCGGCGAGCGCCTGTTTGGCGAACTGCTGCTGGACGGCGGGGGTGATGATCTTGCCGTTCACGGAGATCGTGTCGAAGGCGGCGTGGGCCGGGGTGATCGAAAACGCCGCGGCCATCAGGGCCGCAAGAAGCGAGGTCTTCATTTTCATGGTTTTCTGCCTTTTCGTGCTCTTTGCTTGGTTCTTCAGAATGGAGCGCGCCGGAGAAGAGGTCTGGTCCCGGTGCACACGCTCCGCGTTCAGGGCAATCTAGCAGTGATAGCTTTTGTTTTGCTTATGATGAGGGAAAACACTATGGGCGTGAACGCTCGGGTTCCCTACGGGCGGAAGTGAAGGGAGCGTCCCGGGGTGCGGCCCGGCCGAACGGCGCGTGAAGCCCCGCCGAACACCTCCCTCCCCTCTCTTTCCTCTCCTTCTCCTCTGCTGATCACCCGCCTCTTTCCCGAAAAAAGAAAAAGGGGCCGCGCCACCGTGATCTGGACCCCAAAACTTGGACATTAAAACAAATACCAAGTTGAGT
>CAJMRV010000154.1 GCA_905215795.1 uncultured bacterium
TGAAGTAATCATCCCTCAATGCGGGATACTCTGTCTACCCCCTTCTGAGGATAAACGCCTATTTCTTTGGCTTAAATCAAATAAAACCCGAAAGTGGCTTCCTTAGGGCTATCTTAAGCTGGTTTTGTAAGCTAACGTATCCATGTAACGCGGAACGGGGGGCGTGTGCCCTCACTTCCGAATTACACCTCTAGCGTCCGGCCCGAGATGAAAAACGGATACCGGACAGTGTTTAACCATCCTGTTGATGAGAGACCAAAGGAGCACGATATGACCAAGCAATCCAAGCTTCTCTCTCTGGTTGCATGTCTGACGGCCGGTTTGGGCGCGACCTCCGCCCTGGCCATTCAAACGATCGACTTCCCTCGAACGCTTGACGGATATGTCTCCCAGGACCAGGCCTTCTGGAACTACCTGAAGGCCAATCACCCCTACTTCAAGAGCTATCTTCCTGCCGGCCGCGTTGTCGGTAAGTTCAAGATCAGCGATCGTCAGGACGAATGGGTCGACTTCGGCGGCGGCAAGGATTATGCCGCTGCCACCGGTCACAAGGCCGCCGTCACCTACCGCCTCCCGTACGAAAGCTTCCTGGACCTGCCCAACAACTTCGTCGGTCCTCAGAAGTGCGGTGAATGCCACCCGAAACAGTACGAAAAGTGGCAGCGTTCCCGCCATGCCAAGATCGTCCGCTTCCCTGAAGAACTCACGGAAGTCGGCGGCGACATGAAGAAGCCCTTGTACAACTCGAAGGCCTCCGTCCTTCCTGAAGGCATCACTGCCGACGACGTCTACGTGATCATGGGTACGCCCCGCACGAAGTACGGCTTCGTCGACAAGTGGCTCGTCCGCGGTTCCTACCACGTCGAAGGGGGCAACCTCTCCGCCGGTACCGGTAAGATCGTCTGCGGCGGCAACCAGTTCTCGCGTGGTTGGGCTGAATATCTGACGCCTGAAATGGCCAAGAAGATCAACGCGTGGGATCCGTCCTTCCCGGTCAAGATGGAAGACTTCGGTGCTCAGGGTTCCAACGTCTGGGGCATGAACTCGTACGGTGCTTCGAACCGCACGTCCGCTCTGTTCCAGCCGGGTACTTCCTACTGCGAAATCTGCCATACCTGGAAGTTCGACTTCAAGAGCCAGGACGAACTCTTCGCCGCCTTGGGCGACGCGAAGAAGCTCCGTCAGCACACGGTCGCCAAGGGCGTGAGCTGCGAAGAATGTCACGGCGCGGGTGCTCACCTTTACGGTGCCCGTGGCGCCGGCATGCCTTCGGACTGCGAACGCTGCCATATGCGCATGGTCTACAACAAGACCGACGCGCAGAAGGATCCGAAGCAGCCGTGGAACGTCTACTTCAAGAGCTTCTGCCCGGCTTGCGGTACCGAAGGTTCGCAGTCGCAGTACTCGAAGATGTGGGAAAAGGGCATGCGTTGCACGACCTGCCACGATCCCCATGAAGTCACCTCCAACGACTGGGCGAGCTACTACACCGTTCCGAAGATGAAGAAGGAATGCCAGGACTGCCATACCACGCAGGCCGAATTCTTCGCTCAGGGCGGCACGCACTCCCGCAACGCTTGCGCTTCCTGCCATATGCCTAAGATGGGTTCCTGCGAAAACTTCGCTTCGATCCAGCGTCCGGACATGGCCGGCTTCGACAACGTTCGTGCGTCCCACATCTGGCGCATCCTCGTCGACCCGGAAAAGAAGACGCTCAACCCGCCTGAAGGCGCCGCCAACCGCAAGTTGGTCAACCCGAAGGGCTGGAACGTCGCCAAGGAAGACGGTCGTCCGTACCTTGACCTCATGTGGACCTGCGGCCGCACCTCGTGGCCTGACAAGCACATGAAGGACGCCTTCGGCTGCCACAGCCCGGTTCAGTCCAAGTTCCCTGAAGCCATGCGCTTCAAGGATCAGAAGACCATCTACAACAAGGTCATCGCTTGGCAGCAACCCGTCAAGGAAGGCTACGCCAAGATCACGGCCGACCTCGTGTCGATCGAAGACCTTCTCCTCACGGCGAAGATCGACGACGCCACGCGCGCCCAGATCGCCTCTTACGTCCTGCAGGCCCGCGCCATCGTCGCGAAGCTCAAGGACGACGGCTCCTGGGGTGTCCATGGTCCGAAGTATGCCAAGCAGTTGGTCGTCAAGGGTCAGGCTATGACCAATACCTGCCTCAAGATGCTCCAGCAGCCCGCCAAGAAGTAATTCATGGTGTGACGGCATGACCGGAAGCCTCCGCTCCTGAAAGGCCTTCCGAAAGGCCCGCCCGGGTCCGCCCGGGCGGGACTTGAAAAAAGACCGGAAAGGTAAGGAAAGCCTCCGGTCGGGCAACCGACAAAAAGAGCTCCGACTTCATTATGAAGACGGGGCTCTTTTTATTGTTTGGATAATCGATCCTGACTAGTGGTAGAAACCCTTGGAATATTAACGAAAACTTAAGGCGCACAGGCGAATCCACCTTTTTCCCGCGGTTGTGGTTACAATATCGGTTAAGAATGATTTTACGGTTTTCAGAGGCCTCTGATAATCCATTTCCCGATTATGGGATTATGCGTTTCCAGGGCCTTTCCGAGGCGTCCCGGGACGCCCCTGGAACCGTCTTTATGGAGCACATCATGAAAGGTTTGTTGACGAGCGTCCTCCTCGGCGCAGGCATCCTCACCGCCGGCCTCGGCCTCTCCGGGGCCGCCATCGCCGGAGACCCCCCCGCGGCCCAGGCACAGGCGTCCGCCGCCGACGACGACATCCAGCCCATGAAGCAGGCGATCCCGCTCTCGCTTCGCCGCATCCACCGCACGCTGGGCGCCCCCAACCTGTATCTGCTCGACTGCAACCCCGACGACATCTACAGGAAGAGCCACCTGCCGGGTTCGATCCACATCAACGCCGCCGACTGGGCCGAACGCCTCCCGAAGGACAAGAAGCACGCCTACCTCGTCTTCTACTGCGTCAACAAGCTCTGCCAGGTGAGCCAGGAGCTCGCCGTGGAGGCCCTCAAGCTCGGCTACTACAACGTCTACACGATGCCCGACGGGATCCAGGGCTGGATCCGCCAGGGCTACGAGTTCGAGGGCGCCTACCGCGAAGACCCCTCGCTCTCGAAGAGCCTCGCCGAGAAGAACATCACCTCGATCGCGAGCCCGCTCGATCTGAAGAAGAACAAGTGAGCCCCCGGGCGGCATGACCTCCGCCCGGCCACATGAAGATTTTTCCCGACACGTTCCGCCTCTTTTCCGTCCTCCCTGTTTTTTGGAACGGTCGACCCCAAGGAGGGCGGCGCACCAACGCCGCCCCGTTCACAAACCGTACGTCAAGCCACCAAGATAAGGAGAGACGACAATGAACAAGAACCATCTCATCAGCGGCACCATCATGCTGATCCTCGGCGGCGCCCTCGCGCTCGCCATCCTCTACTACCTCCCGCACTGCCATGCCGACAAGATGATGCGCTGCATGTGGATGAAGAACGCCGTCGCCCTCGTGGGCTTCATGGTCGCCTTCCTCGGCCTCGCCCTCGCGTTCGCGAAGAACTCCGCCTTCGCCATGGGCATCCAGCTCGCCCAGGTCGTCAACGGCCTCGCCGTCGTCGCGCTCTCCACGTTCGCCATCGGCCCCTGCATGTCCCCGATGATGAAGTGCCACTCCGTCACGCAGCCCATCGTGATCGTCTGGGGCCTCGTGATCGCCGTCGTCGCGCTCCTGCACATGATCTGCCTTAAGAAGCGCTGCTCGAACGGCGCCTGCGCCCGTTAACCAGGCGCAACAAACCGCGCGGAGGTCCGTCCACTCGGAAATGAGGACGCCTCCGCCGCCCGACGGGACCCATCCCCGAGGGAGGGCCGCGGAAATGAGGGGAGGGGAACGTTCCGGAGAACAAGGAACGTCCGCTCCCCGGTCCCGTTTCAAGCCCCCGCGCCTCCCGCTCGACCATGAACCACCAACCTTGAGGAAGCATCCATGGCAAAGCCCCTAGGAATCCTCACCGTCGCCCTCTCGAACCTGAGCTACCGCGTCCTGAGGAGCCTTC